>DAIDJK010000054.1 GCA_027450225.1 Bryobacterales bacterium
CTCGACGGCGACGGGCGTAATGGCGCGCGCGGTGATTTCGGCGACGGTGTCCGCGGCGTCCGCCGCTTCGTTGTAAATCGCGAGAATGGTCTTCACCCGTTCAGGCTGGCGCATCAGCCGCACGATGACCTTCGTGACCAGCACCATGGTGCCCTCGGAACCGGTGAGCAGGCCGGCCAGATCGTAGCCGGGCGCATCGAGTTCCATGCCACCGGTGGCGTGCACAGTTCCGTCCGGGGTGACGAATTCGAGACCCAGCACGTGATTGGTGGTCACGCCGTAGGCGAGCGTATGCGGCCCCCCGGCGTTTTCCGACACATTCCCGCCAATGGTGCAGGCGCGCTGGCTTGAAGGATCGGGCGCGTAAAAATAGCCGAGCGCCTGTACGGCGAGCGTGATATCGAGATTGACGACGCCCGGCTGCACCACCGCGCGCTCGTTCGCGATATCTATTTCGAGGATTCGATTCATGCGCGCGAAACCGACTGTGACGCCGCCCGCGCGCGGGATCGCACCGCCACTGAGCCCGGTTCCCGCGCCGCGTCCCACGATCGGAATGCCGTACTCGGCCGTGACCCTAACAATCGCCGCGACTTCGTCCGTGGTGCGCGGAAAAACCACCATCTCCGGCCGGGACTTGTCCACGCTGCCGTCGTATTCGTAGAGCGTCAGGTCTTCAGGCCGGTCGAGATATGCCCGCGGGCCGACGATGTCGATCAGCTTTTTCCGCGCGGCCGGCGGCAGCGGGCGCCGCTCGAACACAGCGCTCTCGATTTCAGAGGAGGGACTGGACATGCTGAATCATATCCGGGCTCGACCAGTTCTGCGCCGAGATGAATTTTTCCACCACTTTGCCGTTCTTGTCGATCAGATAACTTTCGGGGAACTGAATGGTGCCGTAGCGGAGATTGACCTTCTCGTCGGGGTCGCGCGCGGTCTGAAATGAAACCGGGAAATGCGTGAGGAAATTCTTGTAGGCGGCCGGATCTTTGTCCACGCTCACGCCGAGCACCACAAGGCCCTGTGGCCCCAGCTGCCGGGCCAGCTGATTCAGAGACGGCACTTCTTCGACGCAGGGCGAGCACCACGTCGCCCAGAAATTGAGCAGCAGCAGCTTGCCGTGGAAATTGTCCACCGAATAACTCTGGCCGTTGTCGGCGGTGATGGTGAAGTTCGGCGCCTTGTCTCCGGCGTTCACCACGACTTCGTGGAGCGAGGAGTACAGGGCGAAGCAGAACAGGCCCATCATAACCACGATGCCCGCCTGCAGCAGTCTGTCCGATTTCATCTTTATCTGTACCTGTTGTCCGAGGCGCACAACCGGCGCCCGAGTGGCGCGCTGTGCGCACCTATAATTCTAAGCGAGGCGGCCGAAGCCGTCCCGATTGATGCTGATCTCCAAGAAAGTTGAATTTTCGGCCGCGCATATTTGCCGCGCGCCTGGTCTCTCCGAGGAAGAGAACCGGCGGATTTACGGCGAAGCCGCCAACCCGCACGGGCACGGACACAATTACGTGGTGGAAGTGGCGATCGAAGGCGAGCCCGACCCGGTTACCGGCATGATCCTCGATCTGAAAGAGCTGAAACAAATTCTCGAAGACAGAATTCTGAGCGTGTACGACCACCGGCTGCTCAACCGGGAGGTTGAAGCTTTCGAACACCGGGTTCCGACGGTGGAGAATATCGCGATCGACATCTGGCGCCGCATCTGCCAGCCGGTAGCATCAGTGACCCGCGGGCGAGCGCGGCTTTTTTCGGTACGCGTCCATGAGACGAGCGATCTGGTTGTGGAGTACCGGGGCGCCGAATGACGGTGCTGGTTTCGCGAAAGTACCGCTTCCCGGCGTCGCACCGGCTGCATTCGGCGCTTCTCAGCGAAGAGGAGAATCGCGCGACTTACGGGAAGTGCAACAATCCGCATGGCCACGGGCACGATTATGAAGTGGAGATCACGGTGCGCGGCGCCGTGGATGAGGTGACTGGCCGGGCGGTGGATCTGGCCGCGCTCGACCGGCTGGCGGAAGAGCAGATTCTCAAGCCACTGCGGTATCGCAACCTGAACGAGGAAGTGCCGTCATTTCAGGGCGTTGTGCCGACTACAGAGAATCTTGCCGCCGAACTGGACCGGCGTTTGCGAGCAGGGTGGGGAGGAGTGTTTTGCGCCGGCGGCCCGGTGTATGAAAAGCTTCGCATCTGGGAAACCGAGCGGAACATCTGTGAAATATTGAGCGCACCGACCGCCACTCGGGTCGGCGAGG
The DNA here is from genome assembly GCA_027450225.1 of Bryobacterales bacterium. Lineage (GTDB taxonomy): Bacteria > Acidobacteriota > Terriglobia > Bryobacterales > Bryobacteraceae > BOG-234. Next base: position 2,259 of record DAIDJK010000054.1, read on the forward strand.
CGCCAATTCAGGAAGACAATGGCTAAAAAAAGCGCCCTCGTAAAGGTTCTGGCGAAAAGGCCGGATTCCCAGCCGGAAAGAAAGGCCGTTGCGCCTCTGATCCGTGGAGTGCTGGACGCGCTCGGCGAAAATCCCGGCCGCGAAGGTCTGTTGCGCACGCCGGATCGCGTGGAAAGAGCGCTGCGTTTCCTCACGAGCGGCTACACGTCGGACATTTCCGCGATCGTTAACGGCGCCGTCTACGAAGTGAAGTACGACGAGATGGTAATCGTCAAGGACATCGAGTTCTTCAGTATGTGCGAGCACCACATGCTGCCGTTTTACGGAAAGGTGCACGTCGCCTACCTCGCGAAGAACAAAGTGATCGGATTGAGCAAGCTGCCGCGCATTGTCGATGTTTTCGCCAGACGGCTGCAGATCCAGGAGCGGATGACGCAACAGATCGCCGAGACGATTCAGGAACTGCTCGACCCGCTGGGCGTGGGCGTAATCGCCGAAGCGCAGCACTTCTGCATGATGATGCGCGGCGTGGAGAAGCAGCATTCGGGCACGGTGACCAGCACCATGCTGGGCGCATTCCGGGAGAAGAAGGAAACGCGGGACGAATTCCTGTCCCTGATCCGCTCAGGCAAATAAGCAGCTCTGCTGCGCCGGCGCTGAAATCGCCATTTCAGCCGAACAACTGCAGCAACTCAGCGAAACTGTTCACCACGAACAATCGGCCTTCGGCGGCGGGAATTTCTTCGCGCTCTAGCGTCCAGGTTCGTTCATGAGGCACGAACACGGCTTTGAATCCTGCCCGGATCGCCGGGTTGATATCGGATTTTGGGCTGTTTCCGATCATCCACGTCTTCGCCGTGTCGAATTCGCGCAAACGCGCCAGCTCTTTATAAGCCTCAGGCGTCTTCTCTTTCACCACTTCGCAATGCGCGAACAGGGGACGCAGCCCGGAGAGATCGATCTTCCGATTCTGCTCCGCCGGATCGCCTTTTGTGAAGAGCGTCAGGTCGTGTTTTTCGGCAAGAAACGGCAGGGTCTCGGCCACGCCCTGCATCAACTCCACCTCGCGGTCCAGAATCTCGTGCGCGATGGCTGTCACCCGCGCCAGATCGTGCTGATCCACCGCACGCTCCGCCAGCCGTTCATAGCACTGGCTCAGATTGCGCCCGAAATTCACCGCTCCGTAGCCGTGGATGCGGTTGTTGTGGATTTCGATGCCGTCCAGAATGGCGCGAATCTCATCGGGCGTGAGCGTCGAATGATTCAGGTATTCGCAGAAACGATCGAACGCTTCTTCGAAATAGATGTTGTTCTCCCACAGCGTGTCGTCGGCGTCGAAGATCAGGTGTTGGGGTTCGCGAATCGGTTCCATTCAACGTTTCGGGTCGAGCGGCTCCAGCCGGAAGGGGATCTCCACGACCACATCCACGTCCACGGGAACTCCGTTTCTCGTCGCCGGATAGAACTCCCATTTTGCCAGCGCCTCCTCGGAAGTCCTGTTCAGCCGGTCATCGAGCCCCCGCAGGAGTTCAACGTCCGTCACCGTGCCCTCCTTCGTGATCACGCAGCCGAGCCGCACCTTGCCTTCCACCCGATCCGCTACGGCGCTTGGGATGTATTTCGGGTCCACCTTGCGGTGCGGTACCGGGGGCGCGATGGGCGCGAGACCGGCGACGCGCTGCGTGCGGTCCGCGTACCACATCAGCCAGCTTCCCGAATAGCTGGTGAGGTTCGGCATCTGGATCGCCATCATAAAAATGTCGCGGCCTTCGAAGCGCGGCTCCGGGGCGCTGGAGACGCGAACCGCGCCGGAATGTGAGGTCTCCTCATTTTCGCCGGAGCCGCCGGATATCAGCGGCTTCCCGTTGCGCATCGCGGCCCGGAGATTGGTCATCGATGTCGGAGCATCGAAGGCCTGGGCCAGCAGTTCCGGCGCAGCCTTCTCGCGCGGCTTGCCAACGTACAAACCCGGCACAGACAGCGCGCCATCGTCTGCTTGTGCGCTTGCTCCCTGCCTGCGGAGGTCGCGTCCCGCCGAGAAATTCGCGGGAGTGGATGCGGCCGGAGGGGCAAACGGCGCATCCGCCGGTTTCAGGCCGACTACCGCCACGTTCAGATCGCGCGCATTCGCTTCCAGCACGGGCGGAGCAGGCTCAGCGCCGATGGACCTGGATGAGACGCGGCTCGGCGCGCGCGGAGGGGCCGTGAAGGGCTTCGGCGCAAGAGATGCCACGCTGTTCAGCACGGCTGAAGGCGCAGCCAGGTTGGAGGCGGCCAGAACCGGCGCGTCCTGCGCCGCAATCCTCGCCGCCCTGGGCTTCGGTTCTTCCGGAGGAGCGGTGAACGGCTTCGCCGCGAGTTTCACATGGATATCCGGCGCTACGGGCGCGCCCGCCATCGCAAGCGTCGGCGCATCCGGCTCGAATACATGGCGCTCCGGCGTCTGCCTGTGCAAAACCGGGGCGCTGAACGGCCTGGGCGCAAGCTTCGCCTCGGGCAATTCCACGGCCGGGATCGCGGTTGGCTCAATCCGCGGCGCAGGCGTGGCCAGTTCTGCCCGTGCGGTGCCTTTCGGCGGTTCCGGAGGCGCGATGAAAGCCCTCGCTGGAGGAGGCGGCAGTCTCACCGCAACCAGATTCGGCGATTCAAGCGGCGCGATATCGCGAATCTCTGGCGCCGGCGTCCAGACCATTTGCGGCCGCGCCGGTGCCATCGGCGCTGCGGATACGATCGCCTGCTCTGCTTTGTTTTCCGCGCGCAGTGGCTGGCTGGCGGCTGCCGTCTTCGACGGCGCTACGTGCGGCAGCTCGCGCCGGAACTTATACCAGACGATCTTTTGTTCCTTCCCGGTAAACGATTGCCGGTATTCCGATTCCGAAGGCTGCGGAAGTTTTACGGCGGGCGCGTGCACCAGCGCGATGAACGCGGCCAGGTGCAGCGAGCCCGAAATGGCCGCCGCCATGCCGCGCCGGCCGCCGCGAAAGCTGTATCCCACTCCCCCGCGGCTGTCGTACGGCGGGAACATACGGCTTAGATGCCCGCCGGCTTGCGTCCCGACCCGTTGAGCGGCGCCAGCTTTTTCATCTTCGCGGCATAGAGCTTCTTTGGAATAAACTCCTGCGCGAATTGCGTGAATCGGCGAAGCCTCTCCACTTCGGAGCGGCTTCTCAAAAGCGTATTTTGAAAATCCAGATCGTCGATGGCTTCGGCCAGCTGAAAGCTGACGGACGGGTGCCCGCGGTCCGGTTCCGTCATCTGGAAATCCCCTCCGGTATTCGTCACCGCGTCACGCAGTTCGCGGAACGCGTTGAGCGCGCGGTCCAGCAATTCCGGCGGCGCAGGCGTCCAGTCTTCGTCCTCGAAGTATTCGACTTCGCCCCGCAGATACTCGAGTTCCTGATCGAGCGACACGATCTCGAACCGGCGTCTGCCGCGCGTGATCACGTCGAAGCGGCCATCGGAATAGCGTTCGAGAACCTGCTCGACGATGACGGTACAGCCGGCGTTTACAATGCCGCCGTCGCGCGCCAGCACGATGCCGAATTCCGTGCCCTTGCGCTCCGCATCGCCCACCATTTCTTTGTAACGCTCTTCGAAGATGTGCAGCGGAACCGCGCTTCCCGGGAATGCAACAAGCTGCAACGGGAACAGCGGCAATAGGCCGGACATGATGCTATTATTGCGTTTCCCGAACGCCCCAGCAATTTTTGCGCCGCTTCTTTTCGTTCCGCAGCGTGATGCAGGAGCCCTTTTGAAATGTATTCGCTCGACCGGAAAGTCGTCATCATCACCGGAGCATCGGAAGGCATTGGCGCGCAGATTGCTTCGCTCGCCCGGGCGCGGGGCTGCCGCCTCTTTCTCACTGCGCGCAATGCATCGAAGCTGAGCGCGATGGCGGACCCCGACGTCGGTTTCCTCGCCGGCGACCTCACGTCCGCTGCCGTGCGAGCGCGCATCATCGAAGCTGCGATGGACCGGTTCGGACGCATCGATATTCTCATCAACAACGCCGGCCGCGGTCTCTACTACTCCGCGTCCACCACGCCGCTCGAAGAAGCCCGGGCGCTGTTCGAACTGAATTTTTTCGCGCCGTTTCATCTGGCGCAACTCGCCCTGCCCGCGCTGCGCGAATCGCGCGGCGTCCTGGTGAACGTGACATCCATCGCGGGCCAGATCAGTCTGCCATGGCTCCCGGTCTATTCCGCCACGAAATTCGCGCTTGCTTCTCTTTCGACCTCGCAGCGCGCCGAGCTTCGCCGTGAGGGCGTGCGGGTGGTTACCGTTTTCCCCGGCTATGTGAACACGGGTTTTCAGGACAACGCCACCGGGCCGCGTCCGCCGGGATTCGTGGTGAAGGGAAAACGCTTCGCGATCAGCGCGCGCGGTTGCGCCGAAGCCATCCTCAAGGGCATCGAGCACGGCAAAGAAACGATCGTCACGCCGCGCGCCGGCTGGGCGCTGCTGTTGTTGAACCGGCTTTTCCCGGCGCTCGTCGAATCCCGAATGGAGACGGCCTGATGGACGCCCGGCTGAAGCGCACGCCCGGCCTCTATATTGCCGGCTTCATGGGTTCGGGCAAATCCACCGTGGGGCGGCGGCTCGCCGAGCGCGTGGGCTGGGATTTCATCGATGTGGATGCGGAGATCGAGCAGCGCGAAGGCGCGACAATATCCAGCATCTTCGAAGCGCGCGGAGAAAACGATTTCCGCAGCATCGAGACGGAGGTATTGCGCGATCTCGTGCGACGGATCGAACGCGGCATTCCCGCGATTCTGGCGCTCGGCGGCGGCGCTTTCGTGCGGCAGGAGAACTTTCAGCTTCTCGAGAACAACGGCATCTCGCTCTGGCTCGATTGCCCGTTCGATTCGATCCTGCAGCGCCTTCAGGCGGAAGGCAAAGACGTTCGCCCGCTGGCGCGCGATCCGGAAGCGTTTCGCGCGCTGTATGAATCGCGGCGCACGGGTTACAGCCGCGCCGATTATCGCGTCGATGCCGGTTGCGAGATCGAAGACGCTATCGAAGCCATTCTCGAGCTTCCCTTCTGGAAATGAAGCAATCAAGAGCTCTCCGGCGGGATGCCGGCGCCATCCTCAAAGCTGCATTGCGGGCCGCCGATCCCACCAAAGCCGTCGAAGCGGCGCTGCTCGGCAGGCGCGATCTCGATGGTTACGAACACATCTTCGTCGTCGGGGCAGGGAAGGCCACGGGAACCATGGCGCGCGCCGCCGAACGCATTCTCGGCAAGCGCATCGCGGCGGGAAGCATCAACGTGAAGGATGGCGATATGGCGAAGCTGCGCCGCATCGAACTGCATCCTTCGAGCCATCCCGTGCCGGACGAACGCGGCGTGGCGGGCGCAAAACGCATGGCCGAAATCTGCGCGGGCGCGGGCGGGCGGGATCTGGTGATCTGTCTTCTTTCGGGCGGCGCTTCTGCCCTTGCGCCGTTTCCCGCCGCGCCGGTGACGCTGGCTGAAAAACAGGAGACCACGCGCCAGTTGCTCCACTGCGGGGCAAACATCCATGAGATGAATGCCGTGCGCAAGCACCTTTCCGCCATCAAGGGTGGACGGCTCGCCAAACTCGCCGCGCCTGCCCGCGTACTCAGCCTCATCCTCTCGGACGTTGTCGGGGACAATCTGGACGTGATCGGCTCCGGTCCCACCGCGCCCGATTCGTCCACCTACGAAACGGCCATGGCGGTGCTGGACAAGTATGGACTGCGGCAAAAAGTTCCGGCCGCGGTTCGGCGCGCGCTCGAAGCCGCGGAGGACGAAACGCCGAAGCCCGGCGATCCGGTCTTCGACCGCGTCGAGAACGTCATCATCGGCAGCAATCAGAATTCGCTCGAAGCGGCGGCCCGCGAAGCCAAAGCCCGCGGCTACAGGACGCTCATCCTCTCGAGCACCATCGAGGGCGAAACCCGCGACATAGCGCGCATGCACGCCGCCATCGCCCGGCAGATCCGGAAACACAGCGAACCGGTTCGCTCGCCGGCCTGCGTCATTTCCGGCGGAGAGACGACAGTCACGATCGGAGGAAACGGCAAGGGCGGACGGAATCAGGAGTTTGCGCTCGCGGCTGCGATCGATATCGCCGGGCTGGAAGATGTCATGATTCTCAGCGCGGGCACCGATGGAAGCGACGGTCCCACCGACGCGGCAGGCGCGATCGCGGACGGCGCCACGGTTTCGCGCTCGTGCCGCGATCCCGCCGGAGCGCTTCGGAACAACGACGCTTATCCGTTTTTCGAAGAACTGAAGGACCTGCTCATCACCGGTCCCACGGGCACCAACGTGATGGATGTCCACCTCATCCTCGTTGCATAACCGGCGGCATGTCGCCTCTGGTGTAAGCTGATGCCGATGAAAACCGTACTGTTCGCAGCTACTGCATGCGTCGGCAGCCTGGTTCTGCTGCTGGCGCAGGCCCCTTCGGGCGATCCTCTCATCGAAGGTTTCCGCAACGTGGAAGTCGCGTCCGTGGCCGACGCGATCGAACAACTTTACGGACAGAAGATGTACATGCATCACGAGATGCGGCCGCTGTTCACGACGAAATTCGCCGGTCCGGCGGTCACGGTCCTGATGAAAAAGGAAGAGCATCATGAAGGCGCAGCGGCTTCGAATGGCATGCTGGAGGCGATCGACAACGCTCCCGCCGGCTCCGTCTACGTGATGAAAGTGGAAGATGGCGCGGATATCGCGGGTATCGGCGGTTTGATGGCGACAGCGATGAGAGCCCGCGGTCTCGTCGGCGCGGTGATCGACGGCGGCCTCCGGGATACGCCGCAGATCAGGAAGATTCAGTTTCCGGTCTTCAGCACCGGCATCGTGCCGTCCACGTCGGTGAACCATTACCGCTTCGCGGGGGTGAATGTGCCGATCAATTGCGCGGGCGCCCCTGTGAATGCGAACGACATTATTACGGCCGACGAAGACGGCGTGGTGGTGGTGCCGCGCGCCAAAGCCGCTGAGATATTGAAAAAAGCCCAGGAACTCGATTTCGCCGAACACAGCACGCTTCCGCTGATCGAGAAGTACCGGTCCATTATGCAGGCTGTGGCGAAGTTCGGAAGGATCTGAGCCGGAATCGGGACGCGGTCTTTCGGCCTATAATCAGGCAAATGCGCGCGCGTCTCGCATCTATTTTTATCTGCGCCGCGATGCTGGCGACTCCTGTTGCCGGGCAGGAGAAAACACCGCGTCAGATTTTCGCGAACGCTCTCCGCACAGATGATCTGAATGTCCTGCACGATCTCCTCGTTGCCGGCTTCAACCCCAACGCGCCCGACGCTCTGGGGCAGACGCCGCTCTACCTCGCGGTACTGTCCGGACACCCGCGATTCGTTCAACTTCTCCTCGCATGGCACGCCGATCCGAACGCGCCACTCTCGCGCACTCGATCCGGCCGCCTCTCCGACACGCCGCTTCAGTTCGCCGCCCGCGAAGGCAACCTGCAATTTGCATATGCGCTTATCACGGCGGGCGCGCGCCTCGGGGATGGCGGCGAATCCGGCCAAACGCCCCTGCACTGCGCCACCGATGCCAGCCATCTCGAGATGATGCGTCTTCTCATCGACCACGGGGCGGACGTGAACGCGCGCGATTCCGAGGGCGCAAGCCCGCTCGATGACGCTGTCTGGCGGGGAAATCTGGATGCCGCGGCCATCCTGACAGCGAACGGAGCCCATATCAACGATCCTGATGCGAAAACGGGCGCCACGCCCATCAACGAAGCCGCATTCAGGGGCAACGCGCGCCTGGTGCGTTATCTCCTCACGCTCCATCCGGATCTGGCCACCGCCGACAAGAACGGTTATGTTCCAATTACCAATGCGATCCGCATGACGGACCAGACTTCCGCTCTGCTCCTGCTCGCAGCCGCGCCGCAAGCGCAGACCACCCCGGCTTTCCTCGCCCATGCCATGGATGCCGCCATTCGTAAAAACGAAGCGCGGGTAATTGAAGCGCTGGTTGACCGGGGCGTCTCCGTCAACGGCGTGCTCCCGTCCGGTCTGATTCCGCTGGACTCCGCGGCTTCTGCCGGGGCCGCAAAGGCGGCCGGGGCGCTGCTCGACCGGGGCGCCGACCCGAACCGCGCATCGCCCAACGGCGCGACGCCGCTGGAAGACGCCGCCCTGAAGGGATTCGATGACATGACGAAACTGCTCCTCGAGCGCGGCGCACTGGCCGATCACGTCAACACCGATTCCGGAACGACCGCGCTCTACGCCGCCGCGGCCTTCGGCCACGCCGAGGCCGTGCATACGCTTCTCGAACATGGCGCGAATCCGAATCTCTGCGGCAGCGGGAGCAGGACGCCCCTTGCTGCGGCCGCGCAAAACGGCGATCCACTCGCGGCCGCGGAGATCCGCAATCGGGGTGGCCGGATGACCTGCGCGCCGTAGCCTCTCGCGCTCCGGTCCTGCTCATGAGATACACT
>DAIDJK010000055.1 GCA_027450225.1 Bryobacterales bacterium
ACGGTAGTGGACAACGCCGCGCTGGGGACGCTGCTCGGATACAACTACACCGGATCGTTTTTTGCGACTCCGCTGACGAGCATTCCAAGGACATGCGCGAGCGCGGTGAACACGCCGTGCCTGACGCCGGGCCAGTTCGCCCCGGCGGGCACGCTGACCGGGTTCGGGACCATCGGCCGGAATTCGATGTACGGTCCGCACTTCTTCGATGTGGACCTGTCGCTGATGAAGGACGTGAAGCTCTGGGAGAACGTGACGTTCTCGTTCGGCGCACAGGCTTACAACCTTTTCAATCATGCGAACTTCGATCAGCCGGTGGCGGACATTTCGAATCCGCTGTTCGGATCGAGCATCGCGACGGTAGGTCCGCCGACCAGTCTGCTGGGTTCGTTCGTGGGGGCGGGGAGTTCGCCGAGGTTCGTGGAGATCAAGGGAATTCTGCGGTTCTGAACGTGGGAGCAAGGGGCGGGACCGGCCGCGCAAGGGGTGCGGCCGGCCCCGCGTAAGCTGCTGGAAACACGGGCATGCAGCCGCACGTTGGCTTCGTTTTTTCGAGCACTGCCCCGGCGACCCGCTGGCTTCGTTTTTTCGAGCGCCGCCGCGTTGACTCCATTGGCTTCGTTTGGTCATTTTTCCGTGCGCGGGACGTAACAGCGCCGGAGCGAGACGCCCGCGGCACAGTTGTAGCAGACCGAAGCAGGCAGAGCAGAAGAGAAGGCTGGAAATGCGGGGCTTTGTCCCCCTCCTGTGGCGTGACTCCAGTCAGACTGGCTTGGCGGCGTCGCGGTGGTTCACATTGACCTGGTAACCCGCCGCGGCGAGATTCTTGCGAATCTGGTCCGCGATCATCACCGAGCGGTGGTGCCCGCCCGTGCAGCCGAAGCCGATGGTGAGATAGCTCTTGCCTTCGCGAATGTAATGGGGAAGCAGGTAGATGAGCAGGTCCGTGATGCGCTCGATGAATTCGCCGGTCTGGGGAAAGGAACGGATGTAGCGGGCGACGCTCGGATGGCGTCCGGTGAGCTTTTTGAATTTCGGGATGTAGTTGGGATTGGGCAGGAAACGGACGTCGAAGACAAGATCGGAATCGGGCGGCAGGCCGTGACGATAGCCGAAGCTGGTGATGTAGACGAGGATTTTCGATTCTTCGCGGCCGCCTTCGAACTTCTGGCGGATGAAGCTGCGGAGATCGTGAACGTTGAACTTCGACGTGTTGATGACGAGGTCCGAGAGGGAGCGGATGGGCGCGAGCATCTCGCGCTCCCGCAGAATGCTCTCGCTGACCGGCTGTTCGCCCGCGCTGAGAGGATGCGGGCGGCGGGTTTCGCTGAAGCGGCGCATCAGCACTTCGTCATCGGCCTCGAGGAAGACGAGGCGGGTGTTGAGGCCGGAGCGGATGCGGCGATAGATGGCGGGGAATTTCTTCAGGCCGGAGCCCTCGCGAACGTCGATGACGAGCGCGGCGTGGCGGATGCTGGTGGAATCGCGAACCAGGTCGGCAAAGGTGGGAATGAGTTCCACCGGAAGGTTGTCCACCGAGTAATACCCGAGGTCTTCGAGGACACGAAGGACGGAGGCCTTGCCGGAACCGCTCAGGCCGGTGATGATGACGAGTTCGGAAGCGGGCGCGGCGGAGGAACGCGCCGGCCGCGCTTCATTCTTCGGGCGCGCCAGTCCAGGTCTCCTGCCGGCCGGAGGGGACACGTTTGCCGTCGCGCCATTTTTCACGAACCTTGATCGCCTGTTTCTCGAGCTTCGCAAGAGCCTCATGAAGGGCAATCAGCAGGTCGGCTTCGGATGCGTCACCGACCAGTTCGTGATCGTAATAGGGAACAGTGATTTCGACGTCGTTCAGATGGCGCGTATGGGATACGACCACGCGGGCTTCCACCTCGCCGCGGCCGTTGTCGAGCATCTTTCCCAGTTTGGCGAAAGCGGCATCGAGCTTCGTCTTCTGGACAGGAGTCAGCTCAGACTCGAGTCCCGTATAGGTAACTTTCATCGGCTTCCATATTCTCGCTCACGACGCGCGGCCGGAGTGGCGGCCTGTGAGCTTAGTTTCGGACCCGGCGCTGGTGCGTGGACGGAATCTTCATGTCCTCGCGGTATTTCGCGACCGTTCGGCGAGTGACCTCAATGCCTTCGGCCTGAAGGCGCGAGGTGATCTGTTCGTCAGTAAGCGGGTGCCGCTGGTCCTCCTCTTCGATCATCCTTCTGACCTTGCGTTTCAGCAGGAGAAGCGGAGTATCGCCCCCGGAGGGACCCTGCACCGCCTCTGAGAAGAAGTATCGCAGTTCATAAACGCCGTGCGGAGTATGGGCGTATTTGTTGGCGACGGCGCGGCTGACGGTGGAGGGATGGACGCCCACTTCCTCCGCCACATCCTTGATCATCATCGGCTTCAGGAATTCGAGGCCAAAGCGGAGGAATTCGCCCTGGCGGCGCTTGATGGCGTCGCAGACGCGGATGATGGTCTGCTTGCGCTGCTCGATGTTTTTCATCAGCTGGATGGCGGATGAATAGCGCTCGCGGACGTAATCGCGGACTTCCTTGGTGGCGCCGTTGTCGCGATCGAGCATGCGCCGGTACTGCGCGTTGAGGCGAAGCTGCGGCAGTTCGTCGTCATTCATCTGAATGAGGAAATCTTCTCCGTCCCGGATGAAGTAGACGTCCGGTTCGACGGTGCGGGCGCCGGGTCCGGAATAGCGGACGCCCGGACGCGGATTGAGCCGCTTGATCATCGCGATCGCGATGTCGATATGCTCCTGCGGGCGGCCCAGCGCTTTGGCGAGTTCCCGATACTGGCGGGTTTCGAGCAGGCGCATGTAGCTCGAGACGATTTGCCAGGAGACGCCGCCGCGGCCGTTGCGGCTTTCAATCTGAAGGAGCAGGCACTCCTTGAGATCGCGCGCGCCCACGCCGGCGGGATCGAGCGACTGGACGGCTTTGAGGGCGGCGTCCATTGTTTCGCGTCGATGCGCGCCCTGCTGGGCCATTTCGTCGAGCGTCGCGGTGAGGTAACCATCCTCGTCGAGGTTGCCGATGATGGATTCGGCGGCATCGCGCGTTTCATCGTCGAGGATGCTGACGCTCAGTTGCGAGCGCAGATAATCGGGCAGCGTCTGGGGCTGGGAAAGAAATGTCTCAAATGACGGCTTCTCGACGGATTCGGAGGCGGGACTTTTGTACCCAGGATCGAGATAATCGTCGAAAAACGAGCCGAAATCGATTTCATCGAACGGATCGGCCGTGGTTGTTTCGGACGAATCGGCGGTTTCCGAGGGAACTTCGGGTTCGGCGAACGCGGTAGTGGTGGAAGCCTGATCGCCGCTCAGCTCGGGCTGGTCCAGCTTGATGTCGGCGGCATCGAGGAGTTCCTTGTCGGCAGGCTCGGCGGCGCGCTCGGCTTCGAGAAGCGGCTGGAGCTCTTCAGGGGAGATCTCTTCGGAGGCATCGAGTCCTTCTTCGAGCACCGGATTGTTGACGATCTCCTGGTTGATCATCTCCTTCAGCTCAAGGCGGTTGAGCTGAAGCACGGTGACCATCTGGACAAGGCCCGGCGTCAGAACCTGCTTCTGCGCGACCTTTAACTGGAGCCTTGGGGACAGCATGCTCACATGGCCATTATAGAGGCGAACGTACAGTTTCCATCCTTAAAGGTGTGCAAATGCGCACGGCCTGGCCCCAAAATTGCTGGAACTGCGACTAAGTTATAGTGCGCCGGGCAACTTGCGTCCCAATCTGGTTCCCTTCGCACGCCGCCGAACACTTTTCCAAATCACAACGTAATCTGTTTCAAGAGGAACGAAACAGGATGGCATTTTGCTCGAAATGCGGGTCGCAGATCCCGCAGAACGCGAATTTCTGCGGAGCGTGCGGGACGCCGGCCGGAGCAGGCGCGGCAACAGGGGGCTGGAACGCGGCGGCGGCGCAGCCGGCTCCGGAACCTCTCGATTTCTCGATCGTCGGCGACAATCTGCAGATCGCCCGGGTGCGGCTGAAGGACGGCCAGGAAGTTTACGCGGAAGCGGGGCGGATGGTCTACAAGACCGCCAGCGTCGGCTGGGACACAAGAATGACCGGCCAAAGTCTGACGGACAAGATTCTGGGCGGCCTGAAGCGGGTCTTCACCGGAGAGTCGCTGTTCGTCACCTATTTTCGCGCCGGCGGGGCCGGAGAAGTGGGATTCGCGGGGAGCTACCCAGGCAGAATCCAGGCCTTCGACCTGGCGGCGGGTCAAAGCATTCTGGCGCAGCGCGACGCCTTCCTGTTCGCGCAGCCGACGGTGCAGTTCAATATTGCGCTGGTGAAGCGGCTGGGCGCCGGATTCTTCGGCGGCGAAGGATTCATTCTGGAGAAATTTACCGGGCCGGGGCTGGTTTTCATCCACGCCGGCGGCGATTTCGTGGAATTCACGCTGAATCCCGGGGAAACGCTGCAGGTGGAAACGGGATGCATCGTGGCGTTCGATGAAACGGTGAATTACGACATCGAATTCGTGGGCGGAATCCGCACCGCGATTTTCGGCGGCGAAGGACTGTTTCTGGCTACGCTGACCGGGCCGGGCCGTGTGGTGCTGCAGAGCATGACGCTGCAGAAGATGCGCCGCGAGCTGGCGCCCT
>DAIDJK010000056.1 GCA_027450225.1 Bryobacterales bacterium
GGCCGCGGAGCGCCACCTGAGCGCGTGCGCGGATTGCGCGGCGGAACTGGCGCAAATGGAACTGACCACGGCGGCGCTCAGGGCGCTGCCGGACCGCGAGATTCCACAGCGCATCGCGTTCGTTTCCGACCGCGTTTTCGAACCCTCCCCGGCCGCCCGGTTGTTCCGCGGATGGTGGAACTCGGCGGCGAGGCTGGGCTTTGCTTCGGCGTGTATTCTGGCGGCAGCGCTGCTGATTTCGGCTTATCACAGGCCAGCGGAAACGCGCACCGTCGTCAGCGCCGCTGTGCCGGCGGATTTCTCGCGCGAAGTGGACTCACGGATCAACAAAGCCGTCTCCGAAGCGGTGGCGCGGGTGCATGAGGAAGACGCGCGGGTGATGAAAGCCGCGCTCGAAGACGCCGGCCGGAGATCCGACCGCCAGAAACGCGAACTGATGGTCGCGATGGGCGAGGAAATGAACACGTTGCAGAAGCGTTTGGGCGTCCTCACCGAATACGCCATGCAGGGGCCCGAACGCAACGCGCCGGGAACGGGGCAATGAGGCCTGCCGTCTGCCTTCTGCTTGCCGCCACGCTGGCCTTTGCGGGAGTGGAAACGGGCGTGTCGCGGGCATCGCTGGCCGGCATCGAAAAGGCGCTGGACGACAGGCTGCGCACGCCAGGTCCGGACCCCTACGATCTTCTGGGCATGACGCGCGGCACTTATCTGGCAGGCTACGGCGTTCTGTTCACTTTTGAAGTGAATCTGATCTATTCGAACGGCCCGAATCCGTTCCGTCCGGCGATGAGCCGCGAAGAGATCGCGAAGCTGCGCGATCGCAAATTCCAGAAGCTTCTGATTTTGAAGGACACGATGCGGCGCATGATAGCCAGCGCCGCAGCACTGCCGGGCCTTGCGGGACAGGACCATGTCGCGGTGGAAGCTTTTTTGATATACGACTACTGGGAGAACCAGAACGGCATGCCGCATCGCATCCTGATGACCGCGGCGAAGAGCAGTCTCGATCAGGCGGCGGCGTCGAAGGCCGATCTCGCGACCGTGATTCAGGAACAGGCGCAGTGATCGCGAATTCGGTGGAGAACCGCCTGGGAAAAGTGCTGATCGAGCGTGGCATGATCAGCCAGGCCGATTTCGATCGCGCGCTGGACATGCAGCGCGAACGCCGGGAACGGCTGTCGAAAGTGCTCGTCGATCTCGGCTATGTGGCGCAGCGCGACGCAACCGCGGCGATGGCGGAACTGCTGGGGCTGCCCATGGCGAACATTGCCGAGCCGCCGGCCGCGCCGGAGCTCGCCAGCCTGAACGCGGCGTTTCTTCGCCGCATTCTGGCATTTCCGGTTTCGATCGAGGACGGTTCGCTTGCCGTGGCCATGGCGGACCCGCTGAACTACGCGGCGATTTCCGATCTCGAAGCGCATCTGCGGCTCGAAGTGAAGCCGCACATCGCGAGCGAGCAGGACATCCTCGACGCCATAGACCGCTACTATGCGGTTCCGGCGGAGACCGCGAACACGGCGCGTCTCGACGCGGGCGACGAGGAAGACCTCGAGCATCTCCGCGACATGGCGAGCGAAGCGCCGGTGATTCGCCTTGTGAACGCGATGATCGCGCAGGCGATCGAGAAGCGCGCCAGCGACATCCACGTCGAGCCGTTCGAGAAGGAATTCCGGATCCGGTTCCGCGTGGATGGCGTTCTGTTTGAGCAGGAGAAGCCGCCTCGCGAATTGAAAGCCGCCATCATTTCGCGTCTGAAGCTGATGGCCAGCCTGAATATCGCGGAGCGCCGCCTGCCGCAGGATGGCCGCATCAAGATCCGCATCCTGGGCCGTGAAGTGGATCTTCGCGTTTCCACCTTGCCGACGCTTTATGGCGAGAGCGTCGTGATGCGCCTGCTCGACCGTTCGGCCGGAGATTTCTACGATCTTCGGCGCCTCGGTTTCGACGACCGCATGCTGGAGTTGATGGAGCACTTCACGTCGCTGCCGCACGGCATTTTTCTCGTCACCGGCCCCACGGGGAGCGGCAAATCGACGACGCTCTATTCCGCGCTCAAGCGCATCAATACCTCGGAACGCAAGATCATCACGATCGAAGATCCGGTCGAATACCAGATGGACGGGATCAACCAGATCCACGTGAATCCGCAGATCGGACTCACGTTCGCGGCTGGTCTGCGGCACATCGTCCGGCAGGACCCCGACGTGATCATGGTCGGCGAAATCCGCGATCGTGAAACGGCGGATATCGCCATCCGAGCCGCGCTCACCGGCCATCTTGTCTTCTCGACTCTTCACACCAACGACGCCCCGAGCGCCGTCACGCGCCTGACCGACATGGGGGTGGAGAATTACCTGATCACATCCTCCGTGGTGGCGATTCTCGCGCAACGGCTGGTTCGGCTGATTTGCCGCAATTGTATTGGCAAGGGCGAGCGCGCCATTACGCCCTGGGGCGAGGAAATCGAAACCTGGCGGGGCCAGGGCTGCGCCGAGTGTAACGGGTCGGGCTACAAATCGCGCGCCGGCATCTTTGAAATGATGCAGATGAATGACGATCTGCGCCATCTGGTAATGGCGAACGCCGACGCGAGCCGCATCACCGAAGCCGCGCGCCGCTTCGGCATGGGCAGTCTGCGCGAAGACGGATGGGCGAAGGTGAAGCGAGGCGTCACCACGCCTTCCGAAGTGATGCGCGTGACGCAGGAGTTTTAATGCCTTCCGCCACGTTTCATTACCGCGCGAGAGCCGCGGATGGCCGCATCCGAACCGGCGTGATCACGGCGGAAGATGCGCGGTCCGCGGCGCGCCAGCTCACGCATCAGGGGCTTGCGCCCATCTCCGTTGGAACCGGTGAGAAATCCTCCGGCGGGTTCCAGTTGCCTTCCTTCGGCGGCGGGGCGAAGGACGTCCTCTTCTTTACGCAGGAACTCTCGACGCTGCTGAATTCCGGTGTCCCGCTGGATCGCGCGCTTTCGATCACCAGTGAACTTACGACTCGCCCGCGATTCCGCGCCATCGTCGTGGACATTCTGCGGTCCATCAAGGGCGGCAGATCGCTGGCCGATTCGCTTGCGCTGCACCCGAAGTATTTCTCGGATCTGTTCGTCAACATGGTCCGCGCGGGCGAGGCTTCGGGCAGCCTTGGGCAGATCTTCGAAAGGCTTTCCGAATTCGAGCGT
Source organism: Bryobacterales bacterium (assembly GCA_027450225.1). GTDB lineage: Bacteria > Acidobacteriota > Terriglobia > Bryobacterales > Bryobacteraceae > BOG-234. The sequence goes on from DAIDJK010000056.1 coordinate 3,182, forward strand.
TCACGGGACGAACTGCGGAATTACATCATTTCGTCGATGGTTTATCCCGGGCTGCTCTGTCTGGTGGGCGCGGGGTCGATTTTCATGCTGCTCGATTTCGTGGTTCCGCGGTTTGCCAGCGTCTTTGACGACACCCGCATGAAGATTCCCCTGCCGACCAAGATCATGCTGGATGCAAGCGCCGTGGTGCAGGCCTGGTGGTGGGTGGTGGCGCTGGCCCTGGGGGCAATCGCGGGGAGTTTCGTCTTCTATACGCGTACGGCTGAGGGCCGAATGTGGTGGGATGGCGCCCGGTTGAAGCTTCCCGTGCTGGGCGACGCGCTGCGCAAAGCCGAAACATCGCGGTTTGCGCGCGCCATGTCCACGCTGGTCGGCAATGCCGTGCCGCTGGTGCAATCGTTGAATATCTCGGCCGGCATTCTGTCCAACAAACGCATGGCGGCGTCGCTCGGTGAAGTCGCGCGGGGGGTGAAGCGCGGTGAAGGCATCTCGCAGCCGCTCGCGCGGACGCGCATGTTTCCGGCCCTTGCATCGCATCTGCTCACCGTAGGCGAGGAAACCGGCAAGCTCGACGCCATGTTTACCCGCATGGCGGACATTTACGAAGAGGAGACCAGATCTTCGATCAAGCGGTTTACGTCCATCTTCGAGCCGCTGGTGATTCTGGTGATGGGAATCATCGTCGGCTCGCTCGTGCTGAGTATGCTGATCGCGATCACAAGTATTAACGATGTCGCAATCTGAGGTTATGAAAACCGAAAAGAGAAAACCCGATGCCCGGGCGGGCGTCACGCTGATTGAAATGCTTGTGGTGGTCACGATCATCGCGCTGTTCGCGGCGATCGTTGGCCCGAGGCTGCTGCATCGCGGTGATCAGGCCCGCGTGGTGGCGGCGAAGCAGCAGATCTCCGATATCCAGCTCGCGCTGAGCCAGTACAAGCTCGATACGGGAACGTTCCCGACGCAGGAACAGGGCCTCGGAGCGCTGCGCGTGCAGCCCTCCGGCCTCGATCAGTGGCACGGTCCGTATCTGCTGAAGGATCTCGGCAACGATCCGTGGGGCCACGCGTATGTGTACAAATATCCTGGCGATCACGGAGACGAGCCGGACGTGATGAGCTACGGCGCGGATGGCCAGCCGGGCGGCGATGGCCTGAATGCCGACGTCGTCAGCTGGAAATAGGACGTGAGCCGTCTGCCGGACGCCAGGCGCGGCGTCACGCTCATTGAGCTTCTGATCGCCGTTTCCATTATCGCGGTGATCGTCAGCGTGGCCGCGCCGGGTTTTACAACCGGCCTTGCCACCGTGCGGCTCTCTTCCGCCGCGGGCGACGCGGCCAGCTTTCTAACCCGAACCATGAACAACGTGGAAAGACGCGAAGAGGCCGCGGCGATCGTGATATCGCCATCCGACAACACGCTTCGCGTTTTCACCGCCGCATCCGGCGCAAAGCCGGCGAATGAACTCCGGCTGCCGCAGGGAATCTCTATCGAAGGCGATGAACCGAAGCGCCTGATGCTGTATCCCGGCGGCGTGTTTCCGCGGATCGAGATGAAGCTTCGCAACGAGAAGGGCGCGGCGAAATCCATCCAGATCGATCCGATTACCGCGGTCCCGAAAATCCAGTGAACGCGAAATCCGAACAAGGCTTCACGCTGCTGGAAGTGCTGGTGGCGACCGTCATCATGGCTGTTGCGGTCACAGCCCTCATCGTCGGTCTTTCTCAATCTGTGCACAATGCGAGCCGCCTCGCCGCATACGACCACCTGGTTATGCTGGCCCGCGCCAAAATGAGCGACCTGCTGCTCGACCCGCAGTTGCCGTTCGAAGGCGCGGTGGTCGGCGATTTTCCGCCCGACGAATCGGCCGGAGCGCGCGCCGGGTGGCGCGCCGTCACTTCGCCGTTCGATGTTCCCCCGAACGCCGGTCCGGGAACGACAGTGCTCCAGCAGGTTGCTCTCGAAGTCTGGTGGCAGCCCGATGGCGCCTCGAAACGCACGCTGCGCATCGAGAGCTACCGCCCGGCCATGATTCCCATTCCGGTGGCGCAATGAGAGCGAACCTCGAAGCCGGCATGACGCTGATCGAAATCCTGATCGCGGTCTCGCTGCTCAGCCTGCTCTCGGTCGCCGCGTTCGTCGCCATGCGGATGGGACTGAACACGATGGAAAAGACGGATGCGCATCTGGTGCGCGACCGCCGGGTGGAAAACTCGCGACGCATCATCGAGAACGAAATCGCGGGGTTTGAGGCTTCTTTCGCCAATTTCCGGCCCGGGCCGCAGCAGCTCATGGCCGTGCCGTTCGCCGAATGGACGCCGGGTGAAATGCGGTTCGTCACCACCTATTCACTGAATGACGCGTGGCGCGGGAGGCCGCAGATATCGGTAATCCAGGTGATCCCCGGCGCCGACAATCGAGGTGTGCGGCTGATCGTGAATGAGACCCCGTACACCGGCCCGGATCAGGCGGGCGCGATGGTGGCAGGCATCGCTCAGAACATTCCGATGTTCGCGCCTTTGCCGGCCGGCGCGAATTCCTTCGTGCTGGCGGACCGTCTCGCGCGCTGCCGGTTCGAATATCTCGAGCCGCCCCGAAGAGTTGATGCGCCGCCGATATGGCGTCCGGACTGGGAGCTTACCGGCGTCACTCCTCTGGGAGTTCGAATCGATATGGCTCCGCTCGAATTGCGGCCGGCCGAAGCGAGTATCGCAAGCATCACCGTGGCGATGAAGGTCAACCGGGACCCGAATGAGATGTACGATGACCAGCCGTATTAGCCGGGAGCGCGGTTCGGCGCTGCTGACGGTGCTCTGGCTTACGGCCGCGCTCTCCGCCATCGGCCTCGCGCTGGCAAATAACGTCCGCGGCGAGACGGAACGGGCAGCCACATCGCTCGACGACACTCGCGCGTATTTCGTTGCCCGGGGGGCGGTGGAACGCGCTGTTCTGCATCTGCTGTGGGCGCGCTCCTATGCGACTCCGGACGGGCAGCCCATGTATTACCGCTACGGCAGTCCCGCGATGGATCTCGAATTTCCCTCCGCATCGGTGCGCGTGGAGGTGATCCCGGAGGATTCGAAACTGCCGCTGAACGGCGCGACGCCCGATCAGTTGTTCGCTTTGCTTTCCGCTCTGGGCGAACCCGAAGGCCGCGCTCTCGCCATTACCAGCGCCATCGTGGACTGGAGAACTCCGGTTACCCCGGAGCGGCCGGGTCTGTTCGACGGATTTTATCTTTCCGGCGCTCCGTCTTTTCTGCCGCGTCACGCGTCTTTTCTGGAGAATGAGGAACTGCTCGCAGTGAAGGGCGTCACCCCGGACCTCTATTACGGAACTTCACTCGGCCCGTCCGAAAGCGGAGCGGGGCGTTCGGCGCTGCGCGATTGCGTTTCCGTTTTCGGGTCGGAAACGGTGGATATCAACACGGCCCGGCGCGAAACCATGATTGCTCTCGGCATTCCGCCGGCCGACGCCGAGGCCATTGTTCAACGCCGCCGGCAGATGCCGTTCCTCGATACCAGTGAACTCGCACAGCTTCAGAATTCGCTCGGTCCCGCCGGCTACCATCTGCGGATCGGCGGCAACACGATGTACACGCTTCGGGCGACCGCGCGGTTGAAACTTGCCGACGGCCATTTCTCGGATATGCGGCGGAGCGTGGGCGCGCTGATCAAGATTCATCTGCCGGGCAATCTGCAGGGAAAGGCGCCGGGTTACGATGTGCTGCGCTGGTATGACCGGCTATGACCAAAGCGATGCCGGTTTTGACAAAAGCGATGCCCGGTTTTGACAAAAAACATGCCCGGTTCTGAATCCCTGGCCAGCGCCGTGCCCGTGAATGCGGCAGCCTCCCTCGTTGAACTTCCCGCGTGGCGACGCGCCGTGCTGTTGGGAACCGGGGTGGCCATCGCGGTGGGCGACAGGAATCTCGACATCGCGATCGTGCGCACGCGCCCCGGCGCATCACGGCTGGTTGCGTCCACTGTAGTGCGCGATTTCCGTTCGCGCGCGGCGGCGGAGTGGGGCGCCGAAGTAAGCGCATTCCTCGCTTCGGCGGGCGAACGGGGTACGCCGGCCACCATAGTTCTGCCGCGCGGCGCCGTTGTGGAGAGCACCGTCAGCCTGCCCGGCGCCACCAGCAAGGAGATCCCCGGCGCGATCGAATTGCAACTCGATTCGCTTCATCCTTATGGCGATGAGGAAGTCGCCTGGGGATGGGCGCGCGCCACGCGCAATGAAGTTCTGGTTGGAATAGTTCGGCGAAGCGTTCTGGAGTCCTGCGAGACGCTTTTCTCTGAAGCGGGCATCGGGATCGCGGCGGTTACCTTCTCCTCCGCCGCGATTCATGCCGCCATCCGCGTGCGGACAGCGGCGCCCGCTTCGTTTCTTGCTTATTCGACCGCGCTCGATGCTTCCCGCATTGAAGTGTATGGCGAGAGCGAGAGCCGGCCTGTATATTCGGCCCGTTATCCATTCGACTGCGAACAATCGCTCGACTTGGCCCGCGACGAACTGCGGCTGGATGCTTCCACGCCCGGCCTGGAACTGGCGCACGCCCTGCCGGTCCAGGGCGGAGAGAATGGGACATCGCTCGCGGTTGCGGCCGCGCTTGCCGCTTCCACTCCATTTTCGCCGCAGCCGGCCAATCTGCTGCCCCAGAGCCGGCGCGCCACGCGGTCCCGGGCGGGATGGCTCGCAGTATCGGCGGCAGCCGCATTGCTCGCCTGCGCCGCGCTGTTGGTCTGGGTGATTCTTCCCGCCATTCAGCAGCGCCAGTACATGCAGGGGCTGGCTGCGGAATCCCTTCGCCTCGAACGCCCCGCTCTTCGGGCGCAGACGCTCGAAAAGCAGATCGCATCCGCCCGCGCCAGAATCGCCGCCATCGACGATTTACGCCGCCGCCCCGCCGCTGATCTCGACGTTCTGAATGAACTCACTCGTCTGCTGCCGGCAACCGCGTGGACGAATACCGTCGAGATCTATCCCGATTCGGTCGTCATCTCCGGGGAAGCGGACCAGGCCGCCACGCTTGTGAAGATTCTCGATTCCTCACCTCTCTTCCAGAACTCGGAATTCACTCTCACGCACACTGGCCAAACGGAGCAGTTTCGCATTCGCACCATGCGCCGCGGACGCATCGGAAGGACCACGCCATGAACCTCTCCGAACGCGACCGGCGCGCGCTCGTGCTGCTCGGCATGTCCGTCATCGCGGGCGCCGCGGTTCATCTGTTTTTTTCCAAGAGCGACAGTGCGGCGGCGACAGCCACTCCCGGCAGCCCGGAGATGGCGCAGGTCCGGCTGAATCGCCTTCGCCAGATCGCGGCCACGCTGCCCGCGCGTGAAGCGGTCATGAAACAGGTCTCGGCGGACCTCGCCGATCGGGAACGATCCATCATCCCGACCGCGACCATCGGCCAGGCGCAGGCGGCGCTCATCGAAGCCATCCATGCCGTCGGAACCCGCGAGCAGATCGATATCCGTGGCGGCGATCTCGGCGCACCGCGCGCCTTCGGCGATTACGGTCTGATCTACGCCACGGTCAACTTCAACTGCCACATTGAGCAACTGGTCAATCTGATGGCCGATCTCGGCCGCGAACCGCAGGCCATCGTTCCTGCCGAAGAGCGCATTTCGCCCAGCGGGAAGCCTGAAGAGAAATTCATCGCCGTGCGTATGGTGGTCGCCGGGCTGGTTTCGAAATCGCTGTTGCCGGAAAAGAAAGGTCTGTTTTGAAGTCCGGTCTTGCCATCGCGGCCGTTGCGCTAATTGCTGTATCCGCGGTCATCGTGTGGCATGGCCGCGCGGAATGGCGCGCCGCGGAAGCAAAGCGAGCGAAGCTGTTCGCGCCTGTAAAGGCTGCCGCGCCGCCGCCGCTCGTGCCCGCGCCGCGGCCTGAGGTTCCGCAGGCTGTGAAGTACGCGGACATCGCCAACAGGAATCTCTTCTCGAAGGACCGCAATCCGAACATCGTGGTTCCGCCGCCCAAGCCGGTGGAAGAGAAAAAGATGCCGCCGCTTCCGGTTGTCTACGGCGTTCTCGGCCTGCCCAGCGGCACGCGCGCCATCATGGCGGTGAAAGTGGGCGAATCGAGCCGGCCGGTGCGGGCCGGAGACACGGTCGGAGAATTCAGGATCGTCTCCCTCGACACGCGCAACATTACGTTCGATTGGGATGGGAAAGATATTTCGAAACCCGTCGATGAGCTGATCGACCGTTCAGGACCGGTGCAGGCAGCGCCAAACCAGCCGGCGCCCGCGCAGGCAGCGCCCATCCAGCCGCCGGCCGGGGGCCTCCAGCCCACGAACCAGAAGCCAGAAACCACCACTCTCAACAATCCGAAGTTCGGCCCGGAACTCGGTGGCCCCGCGGGCTCGGTGCGCGGCTGCGTACCGGGCGAATCGAGTCCCGCCGGAACGGTAGTGGACGGATATCGCAAACAAGTTGTGCCCGGCCCGTTCGGCATTGGCACGCAATGCAGCTGGATTCCAGCAAAGTAGAGGATCGAATGAAGAAGAACTGGATCATCATCACGGCTTTGTGCGCAGCGACGGCGTTCGCGCAAACCGCCACGCAGACGAGCGAGAGCGCCAGATCGACCACTGCGAAGAAGAAAAGGAAAACGGCCCACGCGAAGCCTCCGGCGAACGTCATCCCGGCGCCGCTCACGATTCCGAAAAGCGCCGTCCTCGATCCCGCCGATGGCAACTATCACTACACGGACAAGAACGGCAAAAAGTGGGTTTACATGCAGGGGCCGATGGGCGCT
>DAIDJK010000057.1 GCA_027450225.1 Bryobacterales bacterium
AGCCGGTTCACGCTCAGGGTTCCCAGCGAATGCGCCGCCGCGCGGAAGGCCACCGCGGCGGCCAACATCAAAGCCGTCACCGTGTTACGGTAAGGACTTCCGCTCCCCAACATGAATTTCGACCGCTCCATCGCGCGTCTGATTGACCACACCATTCTAAAACCGGAAGCGACGCGGGCGGACGTGAACAAGCTCTGCGCCGAAGCCCTGCGGTTCGAATTTGCGAGCGTGTGCGTGAACCCGTTCTGGACCGCGCTCGCTGCGGCGGAGCTCCGAGGCTCATCCGTGAAGGTTTGCACCGTGGCCGGTTTTCCCCTGGGCGCCACGAGCACGCACGCGAAGACGGCCGAAGCGCTCGCCGCCATACGCGATGGCGCGCATGAAATCGATATGGTCATGAACGTCGGCGCGCTGAAGGGTGGAGAGAAGGATCCGGTCTATTCGGATATCCGCGCGCTGGTGCAGGCAAGCTCAGACCGCGGCGCGATCGTGAAAGTCATCATTGAAACGGCGCTGCTCACCGATGAAGAGAAAGTGCTTGCCTGCAAGCTGGCTCAACAGGCGGGCGCGGCGTTCGTCAAGACTTCCACCGGCTTCGCGAAATCCGGCGCCACCGCGGCCGATGTGCATCTGATGCGCCGCGCGGTGGGTCCGTCGATGGGCGTGAAGGCATCAGGCGGGATTCGTACGCTCGAAGACGTGCGGACCATGGTGGCCGCCGGCGCCACGCGCATCGGCGCGAGCGCCAGCGTCGGCATCATTGAGGCGACGGCGGCCGCGCAGGGATCCTGAACCGATGCCTCCACGCGCCAAACCGGCCGTTCGTTTTCGCGAACGCAGTGAGCTGCTCGATTTTCTTCTCGACGTAGCCGGCGTCACCGCCGAAACGCTGGACCTCGATCAATTGCTCTCGAGCGTCGCGTCGATCATCCATCGCGTGGTGCCCTACGATCTCTTCGCCATCCTGCTCTTCAACGACAAGCGGAAGGATTTGCGTATCCGTTATGCCGCCGGCCATCGCGAAGAGGTGGTGAAAAACCTCGCAATTCAGCTCGGCGAAGGCGTTGTCGGCGCGGCGGCGGCAAAGCGCGAAGCGGTGCTTGTGCCGGACGTGAGTCAGGACCCGCGCTATCTGCTGACTTCCGATATCGTGCGCAGTGAATTGAGCGTGCCGATGATCGCGCGCAACCGCCTCGTCGGCGTCATCGACGTGCAGTCCTCACGGCTCGGCGCGTTCTCCGATTACGACCGCTCCCTGCTGCGATTGATCGCGGCCCGCGTGGCGGCGGCAATCGACAATGCGCAGCTCTACCGGCGCGCGGACCGCCAGAATCGCACGCTGCGCACCCTCGCGCGCATATCCGAAGAGATTTCGCTGATCCTCGATCTCGACGAACTGCTGAGTAAAATCGCGTCGTCCGTGCGGCGGCTCATCAGTTACGACGCTTTCAGTATTCTTCTCGTGGATGAAGAGACAAAGTCGCTTCGGCACCGCTTCAGCATTCGATATGACCAGCGCGTGAACATCGATAACATCCCGCTCGGCAAAGGAATCGTGGGCGCCGCCGTCGCCTCGCGCGAGGCCGTGCGCGTCGACGATACCACCAGCGATCCGCGCTACATCGCCTCGCATCCCGATATTCATTCCGAAGTGGCGATCCCGCTCACCCTGCAGGATCGCGTCATCGGCGTAATGGATCTGGAGAGCGAAGAGATCGCCCACTTTACCGACGAGCATGCGCGGACGTTCATGCTGCTCGCGCCGCCCGTGGCGATCGCGATTGAAAATGCCCGGCTCTATCAGGAAGTCGAGGAACGGGAACGCCTGCTCCAGGAAGATCTGAAGGCTGCTTTCGAACTGCAAACCATTCTGCTGCCGTCGGAAGCGCCGGAGGTCGAGGGGCTCGAGATCGCGATCGGACTCCGGCCGGCCCGCCAGATCAGCGGTGATATCTACGACTTCTTCGAGTACAAGGATTCGCATGTGGCCATCGCATTCGGCGATTCCAGCGGCAAAGGCGCGGCGGCCGCGCTTTACGGCGCCATGGTGAACGGCCTCATGCGTTCGCTCGCGCCGCGCCGGCGTAATCCGGCCGAGCTGATGAAGGCGCTGAACGATGAACTGGTCCGGCGCAAAGTCGAAGGGCGGTACGTAACGCTGCTGCTGATGCTCTGGCACCCGCATCTCACCAGCTTCAGTATTTCGAACGCCGGCGGTTCGCCGCCCATGGTATGCCGGGATGGCGAGATACATAAATTGCACGTGGAGGGCATTCCGCTGGGATTGCTGGAAAATCGCGATTACGACGAAGTTCGGTTTCAGGCGCAGAGTGGCGATCTGGTTCTGCTGTTTTCCGATGGCGTGTCGGACCATCTGAACTGCGACGGTCTGGAATACGGGCGCGGCCGAATCGCCCAGATGCTGCGCGGATCGTGCCGGCTGCCCGCGAAGGAAATCGTGGACGCGCTGTTCGCCGATCTCGACGCGTTCAACCCGGATCGCTATGACGATCAGACGCTCATCGCCATGAGGGTGAAGTGATGTTCCGCTACGTGGATGGCCGTCTCTGGTGCGAAGACGTGGATCTGGCCGAGATCGCAGAACGGGCCGGTACGCCCTGTTACGTGTATTCGGCGCGCACCATTCTGGACGCGTACAAGACGTACGACGAATCGTTCAACGGCGTGCCGCACATGATCTGTTATGCGGTCAAGGCGAATTCCACTCTCGCCGTCCTGTCGCTGCTGGCGCGCGCCGGTTCGGGTTTCGACATCGTTTCGGGCGGAGAGTTGTTTCGCGTGCTCCAGGCGGGCGGCGACGCTTCGCGCGTCGTGTTTTCGGGGGTGGGCAAGACGCCTGCCGAAATTGAGATGGCGCTGGCGAACGGGATTCGCAATTTCAACTGCGAATCCGAATCGGAGCTGGCGGAACTCGATGCCGTCGCGGCGAAACTCGGCATGATCGCGAATTTTTCATTGCGCGTGAATCCGGACGTCGACGCTGCCACGCACCCGTATATCAGCACCGGCCTGCGGGATCACAAATTCGGCGTGGATATCCACGAAGCCCCCGCCATCTACCGCCGTTCGCGCGTATTTTCGAATATCCGGGCTTCCGGCGTGAGCTGCCACATCGGTTCGCAGATTCTGGATTACTCGCCGATTCTGGAAGCCGCCGGGAAGGTGCTCGCGCTGGTCGAAGAACTGCAGGCGAACGGATTCCCGATCGATCATGTCGATCTGGGCGGCGGTCTGGGAATCGCGTATAAATCGGCGGATCGGGCGCCAGAGATCGGTGACTTCGTGCGGGCGCTCAAAGAGAGGATCGGACGGGACCGTCTGGCCGTTATGGTTGAGCCGGGACGCTCGATCGTCGGTCCCGCGGGCGTGCTCCTCACGCGCGTGCTCTACCGCAAAAAGACGCCTTCGAAGGAATTCGTGGTGGTGGACGCCGCCATGAACGATTTGATCCGGCCTTCGCTTTACCGGTCGCATCATGACATTCTGCCGCTGAACCATGCGCCCGATACCCCGCTGGTAGCCGACGTAGTGGGGCCGGTTTGCGAGACCGGCGATTTTCTGGCTCGCGATCGGGCCATGGCGGATGCCCAGCCGGGCGATTTTCTGGCCCTCTCGTCGGCGGGGGCTTATGGCTTCGTTCAGGCATCGAATTACAATTCGCGGCCGCGCGCGCCGGAGGTGCTGGTGGAGGGCTCGGAATGGCGCATCGTGCGCGAGCGCGAGACCTTCCAGGACCTGATTCGCGGCGAGCGAATCTGAACGATTCCGGAATCGGCCTTGTCTGGTAATCGGCGGGAGCCGTCACGGTTAGGCCCTGCGTGCAACGGTCAGGGCGCGTCGTCACAGTCTTTCCAGCTTTATTTCGCCAATAAAACGAAGAGCTTCCGTGCTCGCGCCGGGCATGCAGTTCCTGGCCGCGTGTACTCTCGGGTCAGCAGTTCCTTCGTGGCCACGAAGTCGAGGCTGTGGCGAGAGCAGCCTCGTATACCGGATGAGGGAAATCGCGGGTTCGTCGTCGGCGCTCGCCCGTACTGTCTGCGGGGGCGCGCGGGACGCGCCTGATGCGGCCAGCGATTTCCCTTTCCTCCCGTGCTCGCCGGTTCCAGACGGCTTCTAATGTCCGCCTTCGCTCACGTAATTCCGGTTCCAGTCCGGAATGTGAACCGTCACG
>DAIDJK010000058.1 GCA_027450225.1 Bryobacterales bacterium
GTACACGCAACGGCACTGAACGTGTAAGCGAGAGGCGTTATGGATTCATCCGCAACCGGGCCGTTGCTCATCGAACAACTCCGCACCATCTATGATGCGGAAAAACAACTCACCAGGGCGCTGCCGAAGATGGCCAAAGCAGCGTCCGACCAGGAACTCGCCGAGGGATTCCGGGAACACGCCGAACAAACGAAGCAACAGGCGGCGCGCATCGAGCAAATATTTCAATCGCTGGGTGTAAAACCGCGCGGGATTCCGTGCGCTCCGATGCAGGCCATGATTGAAGAAGGCCAGCGAATCCTGTCCGCAGATATGGAGGACGACGTCCGCGACATTGCCCTAGCATGCGCCGCGCGGCGGGTGGAGCATTTCGAAATTGCCTCCTATGACGCGCTGGCGGCGATGACGCAATCCACGAAGCAAACCGAATTGTCCCAACTCCTTCAGGAAACTTTGCGGGAGGAGAGCGAAACCGATAAAAAGCTGTCGGCAATTTCAAAGCGGCTGCTTAAAGAGAGTGCGCGCGCGCAGCCTGCCGCCGATGGAGGAGAAAAAGCGCCGCGGGGGACGGGCCGTGACAAGCGGCAACCGGCTGCGGCCCATGGGCGCGGCAGGAACGCGAGCCGTGCGTCATCGCGCGGAGCTTCCAACGGTTCCAGCCGCGAATCCGAAGCCGGCGGACGTCTGGGCGGCATGACGACGGATCATGAAGAAATTCGCCGCTGGGCCGAGGAGCGCGGGGGTAAACCTTCCTGCGTGGAAGGAACCGGCGGCAAGGGCGACATCGGCATGCTGCGCCTCGAGTTTCCAGGCAAGCCCAACGCGAAGGATTCGAAGCTGCACGAGATCACATGGGACGAGTTTTTCGAGAAATTCGATGAGCGTGGACTTGCGATGGTGTTTCAGGACAAGACCTCGCGCGGGCAGAAGAGCAATTTCAACAAACTGGTGAGCCGGGAAACCGAGAAGTCGAGAAGCGCCGGCGGTCGTTGAGGCGAGTTCGCGGCTTCGGAGCACTGCACAGCTGATTTTCCATCCTGCGCTGGATTCCGCCTCATCGGCCGGCGATGCGCATTACCTCGTCATGGATGACGCGGGGCACGAGCGGCATCCAGTCCTCTCCGGCGGCCATCCGGCGCCTCACCTCACTCGACGACACATCGTCGAAGGTGCAGCCCATTTCCAGCGTCAGGATCCGCCCGCCGTGTTCGACACCACTGGCATATTCGCCCTCGCGCGCGGCCACCACGAGGCGGAAATCGCGGATCATATCCTCGAAAACTCCCGGCCGGCCATAGCGCCAGCGCTGAATTCGCTCCGCCGCATCGCGTCCGCACAGAATATCGATTTCGACGTGCTCGCCGTAAGCTTCGCGCGCCTCCCGCGCGATATCAACGTATAATCCGCCTTCCGCGACGGCTGCCGCAAAGCGAGGCTCAGAAGCAGCCATGGCGCGAATCATGCGACACCGCTGTTCGAAAGTTGCCCATTCGAAGTCTTTGTGTGGGAATTGCCGGGGAATCGTCCAGATTACTTCGTCTACCCGGCTGAGCGCGGTGCGCGCGATCTCCAGGTGCGCGACAGTAGGCGGATTCCATGCGCCTGGAAATACGGCCACCCTCGCCGGCTTCGATTCGGGCCGCCACAGGAATTCGAGAGCCATCTACCTCATCTTTTTCTCACGTCTTCTCACGTCTTCTCACGCCGCGGCCCCTGTCGGGGCAATCCGGCGGCCCTTTGAGGGACGCGAGAAGCGATTCGCAAGTATGACCGAAACCATTCACTCAATGGCGTTCGTATACATTGAAAGAAATGTTCAACTGGGTGTGCCCGCAATGCGGCCGTGACGTTCCGCCGTCGAAAACCGAATGTCCCCACTGCGCTGAGCTGGCGAGGGAAGCCGCAGCCGCCGGACAACCGATGGGTCAACCTGTCGGAATGGAGACTGCATACCCTGGGTGGCAGCAGCCTCCTGCCCCTCAACCGGCAGCCCCGCAACCGCATCATCCGGCGCCGCATCAGCAGGCGCCGAATCAGCCTGCGTGGAATGCTCCCCCCGCGGCTCCGGCGCAAACCTGGTCGGGATGGCAACCGGCGCCGCAGGCTCCGCAGTGGCAGCCGCCGGCTCCGCCGCAGCAATGGCAGCCCGCGCCGCCTCCGCCCGAACCGCCGCGCCCGGAACCGGTCCGCGCCGAAGCCGCTCATCCGCCATTTGCGCCGCCTGCTCCTCCCCCGCCACAGTTCGGCCAGCCGCAGTGGGGTGGACCGCCTCCGGGTACTCCGCCGGGTCCGCCTCCGGGTCCACCGCCGCCGCCTCCTGGCCATCGTCCGCCTCCGCCGCCGGGATGGCAGCCGCCGCCGGTCGCCAAACCCGGTCTGCCCACCTGGGCGCTCACGGTTATCTTTGCCGTTGCGTTTCTGGCGATCGGCGCGGCCGTGTATTTCGGCATCCAGCGCTTCAGCCGTACCAACCCGGCGGAAAAAGCCGGGCTGCAGGAACCGGCTTCCGGAGCCGCCGCCAAGGTAACGAACCCGCTTCAGAAGTACGTGGAAGTGGTGGGTATCCGCATGTTCGATGAGAAGAACAAACCCGTGGTCCGGTTTGTGGTGGTCAACCACTCGAACACGGAAATCAACGATCTCGGCGCAAACGTGACGTTGTGGGCCAGTACATCACGTTCGGAAGAGGATGCCGTGGGTACATTCTCGTTCAAGGCCGGCACGCTTGCTCCCGAGGAGTCCAAGGAACTGACCGAGCCACTGCAGACGAAGCTGAAGATCTACGAGCTGCCAGACTGGCAGAATGCCACCGCGGAGATCAATATCACGTCGCCTCAGCCCTGAGTTCTTTCTTTCGCCGGGTCGATCGGGCGCCAGAAATCGAGCAGCGCCATGGCGGCGATCACCGCGGCGGGCGCTGCTGAAGCCGCTCTGTCCCACCTGGCATGCGCCGCAGCGCCGGCAACAACACCGGCCAGAAACATTACCCAAAGCATTCCGGTAACGATCGAGTGCCTCAGTTGCTCCCGGTCCCGTTCCAGCGCGAACTTCACGACGCCCTCCGCGCATTTGGCGAGATTGCCGGTCATGTAGGTCGTGTACACTCGAAGCCCCGGAACGTTGGTCACGGTGAGCGTCTGCAGCCCCATCGCGATCCCGAAGACGGCGGCCAGCGCGCGATAGGTCGTCACCAGCGGCGAGGTGAACAGCAGTATGGCCTCCAGGCCCAAAGCCACGCCGAACGTCGAATGGAAGCCGTGCTTCTTGCCCAGCGACGTGATGGTGGCGCTGGCGAGAAGCCCCACCAGAATCATCAGCGGCAGCCAGCCATACCGCGCTGCCTCGGCCAGTTTGCCCGCGGCGGAATAAATCCCGAGATGCGCCGTGTCACCAGTGATGTGTGAGGTGAAAACTCCCCGGAGCAGCTCGAATCCAAGCGCATCCACGTAGCCCGCCACGGCAGACAGAGCAAGGGCCGCAGCCGTCACATGTGTTGCCCCGGGGCGCATCATCAGGCGGGAACGAAGCGCGCGTGCTCGCGATCCTTGCGCGCATGGTCCACATCGAAGACCTGATTATGCATCACGATCCAGACGCCAGGCTGGAGTGCGCGAGCTGCGAACAGGCTCTCCGTCAGGTTCTGGAGTCCGTCCGAACGTTCGAATCCGAGCGGCGTCATCGCGCCCGTCAGAATAATCGGATAGCGCAACTGTCCGAGCCGCTGCTTCAGCAGCCGGCCGGTCTCCACCATCGTGTCCGTGCCGTGCGTGATGACAACGGGCGCTTCGGCCGCCTTCACTTTCACAACGGCGAGCACCAGTTCGCGATCTTCGGATGTCATCTCGAGGCTGTCTTTGTTCATCAGCGGCGTGATTTCAATCTGCAGATCGGGCAGGCGCAGGTGGTGCAGGTAGCGATCGATCCTGGCGCCCACGTTCTCCACTTGTCCCGTCTGTTCGGAATAGATCTTTTCGATGGTTCCGCCGGTCGTCACCAGATGCAGTTTCATTCGCGCCGCTCTCCTGGACAATGGCGGCGCCCGGCCCAGGCATTTTTATTCTCACGCCCGCCGATGATGCTGGTGCCGGCCGGATGGTGGCCGATCGCCCACTCCTGCGTAACGCCGCGAAATTCGAGAATCGCATGGCGGCTGATTCCGTCTACGTCATTGTCAGCGAGAAAATGGACTTTGTCCCGGCCGTCGGCATCATGATGCGAATCGAATCTTCCGTGCTCGCTGGAATTCGCTGTCAGAGTGTGCAATCGGCGCGGGTTCCCATACGTATTATCGTTCGCCGCATTTTGCCGTTTTTCTGTTGTTGCGTCGCCCTTGCCGCGCAGGACGCGAAACAGATTGTCGAGAAGACCATCAGTCGCGATCAGCGGAACTATCGCGAATTGCAGGCGTGGACTTACAAGGTCTCCGACCGCATCGAGAAGCTGGATGGTTCGGGCGGGGTAAAGAAAACCGACAGCACGCTGGACGAAGTTCTGTACATTGGCGGAAAACCATATATTCACCCGCTCGAAAAGAACGGGAAGCCGCTTCCGCCGGATCAAGCCGCGAAGGAACAGAAGAAGCTGGACAAGGCCAGCGCGGAAGCCGACAAGATGACAGACGAGGAACGGCAGAAACGGGAGTTGCAGACCGAGAAAGAGCGCGAGAAGGATCGCGAGATGCTGCGCTATCTGCCGGACGCGTTCGTGTTTCGGCTGCTCGGCGAAGAGGCGATCAATGGCCGAGCCGCCTGGCGGATCGCGGCGTCGCCCGTTCCTGCCTACAACGGCAAGTACGCCGGCCTGTTGAAGAATCTGGAAGGAACGCTATGGATCGACAAGCAGGATTACGAATTCGTGAAAGGCGACATCCGCGCCATTCACGGATTCTCGATCGGGCTGTTTCTCGCGAGCGTGTCAGAGGGCTCGCATCTCTATTTCGAGAACCAGAAGCTTAGTGACGGCATCTGGGTGACGCATCGCGCGGGTTTCGAGGGAGCGGCGCGCGTGCTGATCAAGCATATTCGGGAGAACGAGGCGCTGGTGTTCTCTGATTTTCGCAAGTTTCAGACGGATTCGCGCATCGTGGCGACAGAGCAGTGAAGACCGGTTCCAGCCCGGTAACGGTTAGAACATTCGGGGTTGCGGACATGTTGGCGCAACCAGCCGCGTCAGGCTGCGGTGCTTGAGATGAAATCCCACAACGTTTTCAGCGTCGCGCGCGTCGTTCCAGCATTCCCCACCGCGATCCGCAGTACGTAGCGTTCGTTCAGCACGGTATGCGAAAGGTAGAACCGTCCGCTCGTGTTTACGGCGTCGAGCAGCGCACGATTCGGTTCATCCGGCCCCTTCAGCCGGAAACACACAACCGATAGCGGACTCGGCGCGCAGATCTCGAAGCGATCATCCGCTTCAATGCACTCCCTGATCTCGGCAACCATTTTCACCTGATCGCGGATGATGGCGGCCAGTCCCTCGCGCCCGTAGTAACGCAGCACGAACCAGAGTTTCAGCGCGCGAAACCGCCGCCCAAGCGGAATCGCGTAATCCATCAGGTTCAGACCTTCATCGGCGGTCCGCAGATACTCGGGCACCAGCGAAAAGGCGCGCCGCAGCGCATCCGGCCGCGCACAGTACAGCACGCTGCAATCGACAGGGACCATCAGCCACTTGTGGGGATTGAATACCAGCGAATCGGCCCGTTCCGCGCCATCCAGAATCCAGCGGAGTTCCGGAACCAGCGCCGCCGAGCCGGCATAAGCCGCGTCCACGTGCAGCCAGATTTCTTCTCGT
>DAIDJK010000059.1 GCA_027450225.1 Bryobacterales bacterium
GTTTCCCACCGCGCCGCCGCCTTTCGCGAGACAGAAGATCGGTCCCGGTGATGTGAACCCATATATCCTCACGCCGGAAGAACGCTCCAGTTGGAAGGACCGCATCGCAAGCATGCGCAATGAAGGTCTGTTCACCCCACCGGGATTCACCGAGACCATTTCCATGCCCGGCGCGCGCGGCGGATCGAACTGGGGCAGCGGCGCCGCGAATCCGGCGCTGGGCCTGATGTACCTGAATACGCAGGATTGGCCGACCATCTACAAGCTGAGTCTCGAAGATCCGCTGGCCGCAAAACGCGCCGCTTCCGGCAGCGCGAAAGCGCGCGTCTATTCCGAACGGTGCGAAGGTTGCCACGGCAGGAACGGCGTTCGCCTCGGCGCCGGGCCTCCGCCCCTGGCCGGGATTGACCAGCGGCTCTCGCTCGAATCGTTCGAATTGACCGTACACTCCGGACGCGGAGAAATGCCGGCCTTCGCCGATCTCGACGAGCCCGCCATGAAGGAATTGTTTGCGTATCTCAGCAGTCTCAAAGGGCCCGGGCCTGTCAGCGACGCCGCCGATCCGAAAGCGCAGTCACAAAATCCGGCGGCCGCGGGCCCGGTCGTCGCGTCCGGCGGCGCGCCGGGCAGCCTCAAAATACCGCCCGCTACTGGCGCTCATTACAGCCCTCTTGGCGGACCGCCATATCCGGCCGGCACGCAAACCCCGAAGGTCCGTTACTACACCGACTGGGGACTCTATCCCGATCAGCCGTTTGTCGTCGGGCCGCCATGGTCCTCCGTCGTTGCCTACGATCTGAACTCCGGAACCATCAAGTGGAAAGTGCCACTGGGGCAGGACGCGGAAGCCGCCGCCGAGGGCGCTCATGACACCGGCGCATTCATGGCGGAGCATCACGGAATCATCGTGACTTCCACGGGGCTCATCTTTATTGCCGCAAGCGACGGAAAGATTCGTGCGCTGGACGCCGATACAGGCCGGACGCTCTGGGCCGCGGCCCTGCCCGCGGGCTCGGAGGGAATTCCCGCCATGTACGAAGTCAATGGACGGCAATACCTGGTGGTTTCGGCTTCATCGAACATCAACCCCGGAGGCGGACACCCCGGGCGCGCGGGCGCCGCTCCGGCGTTGCGCACCGATCTCCCGCGAGGTTATGTCGCATTTGCCTTGCCGGTCAAATAAACGGGCGCGTATCTTACTCGCCGGCTAATATCAATCAATTAGTAACAGGCATGGCGCATTCGCCGCGCATTAAGAAGTCCTGTGGCCTTGAGAATAAGTGCGGGCGAGTAACTATCCAGGTACTGGTGATCGCCTGACTAATGTGCGAATATAACTGCAGGGGGAAGAAGTAAGCTGATCGGGATCTGGTTACTGAAGCCGACGATATAGATATTGTCATAACATTTGTCGCCGGTCCGAAGTGGTGACCTTACTGACCTTGACGCTTTCTTGATATAGCGGGATGAAAGGGTTTGTATGGAACGACGGGACCTGTTAAAACTTCTTGCCTCTACAACTACCTGGCCTTCGCTGAGCGCGGAGGCCATTTTTTTGTTCGAAGGAGTTCACGCGCAGATTGCGAGAGCTTCGGTGCTGAAGACGCTGAATCCCCAGCAGGACGCGACCGTGGCCACCATCGCGGAACTGATTATTCCGCAGACGAATACGCCTGGCGCGAAGGCGGCGAAAGTAAACGAGTTCATCGACGTCATGCTTTCCGACTGGTGCGATGAATCCATGTCGGCGCGGTTCCTTGCGGGCCTCGCGGACGTGGACAGCCGGAGCCGGCAGTTGTTTGGCCGCAACTTCGTGGAATGCCAGGAAGCCGACCAGAAGAAACTTCTGGCGGCGCTGGACGAGGAAGCAATCGCGGCCCGCGGGAATGAGTTACATTCCGGGTCTCCCATGCCGCTTCTTCCCGCGAACTTCTTCGGCATGATGAAGACGCTCACCCTCGTCGGCTATTACACGTCGGAGGCCGGCTTCAAAGAGGAACTTCGCCAATCCATCATTCCGCCGTCCCACAAGGGATGCGCGCCCCTGGTGAGAGGTGTATGACATGGCCGCGAATAGTTATGACGCGATTGTAATCGGCTCCGGAATATCCGGTGGATGGGCCGCGAAAGAGCTTACCGAAAAGGGCATGCGCACTCTGGTCCTCGAGGCCGGAAGGTCGATCGTTCCGGAAACCGACTTCGTGGAGCATGTGCCCACATGGAAAATGAGGTTCCGCGGCTTGCGGGACCGGAAGGCGGATCTGCTCAACCAGCCGGTCCAGTCGCACATCGGCGATGAGCTGAGTACGAAATTCTTCGTCAACGATCGCGAGAACCCGTATGCCGCGGCTCCCGGTGAGCCGTATTATTTCCTGCGCGGACGTCAGGTGGGCGGGCGCTCCATCACCTGGGGCAGGCAAAGCTATCGCTGGAGCGATCTCGATTTCGAGGCCAACCTGAAGGAAGGGCTCGGCGTCGACTGGCCAATCCGCTACAGCGACATTGCTCCCTGGTACGACTACGTGGAGGATTTCATCGGCGTCAGCGGCCAGGCCGAAGGATTGCCGCAACTCCCAGACGGTAAGTTTCTGCCTCCGATGGAAATGAATTGCGCCGAACTGGCGGTGAAGGATGCCATCGCGAAAAAATTCCCGGGCGAGCGGCTGATGACCATCGGCCGGGTCGCGGTTCTGACCAAAGATCACCGCGGCCGCTTCGCCTGCCACTATTGCGGGCCGTGCGCGCGGGGATGTATCACGAAGTCGTACTTCAACAGCAACAACTCGACTCTGCCGGCGGCGAATGCCACTGGCAAGTTGACCCTGCGCCCCTTCAGCGTGGTGCACAGCCTGGTTTTCGATTCGCGGACGAGGAAGATTTCCGGCGTGCGCGTCATCGATGCGCAAACCAGAACGACGCTGGAATTCCGCGCGCGCGTTGTCTTTCTGTGCGCATCCACGCTCGAATCGGCCCGCATTCTTCTGAATTCCTCCACGCCGGAGTTTTCAAACGGTCTCGCCAATTCGAGCGGAGAACTCGGCAGGAACCTGATGGACCACATTTTCAAAGGCGGCGCTTCCGCAACCATCCCCGGTTTTGAAGACCGCGTGCAACTGGGCAAGCGGCCGAACGGCATCTATGTTCCCCGCTTTCGCAACATAAAAGAGAAGCATCCCGCCTTTCTGCGCGGCTATGGCTTCCAGGGCAGGGCCGCAAGGTCGGGCTGGGAGCGCGGCAGCGATCTGCCGGGCTTCGGCGCCGAATTCAAGCACTCGCTGTCTCAGCCGGGTCCCTGGCGTTTTTCCTTTACCGGTTTCGGAGAATGCCTGCCGAACCTGGACAATTATCTGGAACTCGACAAAACAAAAGTGGACGCCTGGGGAATTCCCACCCTGAAGATGCATTGCAAGTGGCGGGAGAACGAACTGGCTCTGTATAAAGACATGGCCGTCACCGCCTCGGAGATGCTCGAAGCCGCCGGCGCCAGAGACATCACGCCTTCGCCGCTCCAGTCCGTCCCCGGCGAGGCAATTCATGAGATGGGCGCCGCGCGCATGGGGCGCGATCCGAAGACGTCCGTGCTCAATGCCTACAACCAGGCGCACGACGTGAAGAATCTGTTCATCACCGATGGCTCCTGCATGGCATCGTCGGCCTGCGTCAATCCGTCCCTCACCTATATGGCGCTCACGGCGCGAGCCTCCGGCTACGCCGCCGGGCTGATGAAAAAAGGCGAGTTGTAGACCAGCCCCCGTTCCGGCCGCGTTTCCGTGCGTCTCCGCGCACGGATCGCGGCCGGTGCGCGCGCCGAAAATCCGTTTGTAATCCGCTCTAAATCTCAGTTTGAAATCGAACGCCGGAAGCCACGGCGCGCCGTGTTATGCTTCAGCGGTTGCGCCGAATTTTTGCGGTTTCCTGGGTCATCGGTGAGGTGATTGCGCTCTCGCTTCCGCTTTTGTTCGTGAGTGGTTGCGCCCGGCGCCGGATCGCCGTCGATGTCCATATCACCAGTGGCGCGAACGATCGCAATCCGGTGGCCCTGGATTTCGTGACCGTGGGAAACAAGGATCTGGAGAAAGAAATTTCGAAGCTCACAGCGGCCCAATGGTTTGAAAAGCGGCAGCAATATCAGCTGGATTACCCTAAGACGAACGATTTAAGCGTGATCAGCGGGGAGTGGGTACCGGGCCAGCGCGTACCCCCTCAGGAGTTGCCCTCTCCTTCGGCCCTGCCTGTTCCGATCAAGATACCGGTTCCCCTGCTTTCATCCTCTGCCCCCACATTCGTGTTCGCCAACTACTTCAGCCCAGGTCCGCATCGCGCCCGGCTCATCGTGAAGAAATCGACCCGAATCGAACTGGGGGACGATGATCTGAAAGTGATCGAGGCCGGCAAGTAGAGGAGTTCCGATGAGAAAAATGAACGCGGATCCGTTCAAAATTCCCGATCCGATTTATTGGTCTCAAGGCATGCTGCTGACCCCGAGGCATTTCCTCGAACTGGGCGGCCGCTACGAGATGATGCAGCAGCGCATGGCCACCCTCCAGCCGTTTGGCTGGGGCGTGCTGCGGTTGCGCTGCGACCCCGCCTCTCTCGCGAAGGGCGTGGTCGATATCAGTGAGCTCGAGGCCGTCCTTCCGGATGGAACGCTGGTTCAGACGAATGAAGGGGAAATCGCGCCGTTCACCGTCGAGAAGGCGGAATCCGGAGACGTGCGGCCGGTGTGGCTCACCATTCCCTCTCAGCCGAGTTTCAGCAGTTCGGGCGGCGCGGCCAGATATCGGGTAATCGATCAGGACGCCGCCGCCGAAACAGGGCGTCTGCGTCCCATCATGAACCTCAGCGCTCAGCCGCCGTCGTCTCTTTTCACCTCGCTGCCGCTGTTCCGTTTGACCTTCCGGACCGAGTTCTCGAACGAATATGAGCCGCCATGGCTCTCGGTACCGGAAAATTCGGCCATCGCGCGCATTTGTTCCGGGGTGGTCGAACTGCTGCGGAGCAAGATCGGCTTTCTGACCGCGCAAATCCGCAATCCGGCGCAATCGCTGACCGGCATCGCGGAACTGCGCGACAAACTGCTCAGCCTGATTGCCGGGCTTCCGGTGCTCGAGGCCTATTTGAACGCCGGGCGCGGCTCTTCGGCGCAGGACCGGGCGATCGGGCATCCTTTTCCCCTGTATGTTTCGCTCTGGGCGATCGCGGGACACGTTTCCCTGCTGGGCAGCGAACTCACGCCGCCGGAGTTCGACGCCTACGATCACACCGATCTGCTGCGCTGCTTTTCGCGCGTCGCCGAGTTCATCACGGCCAGCGTGAACCACGGCATTTCCGAACACTGGGCTCCATTCCAGATGGTCAGGACCGCTGTGGGGTTCGAGTTGACGCCTTCCGAGGCCGTGGCCGGCTACAAATACTCTGACATTCCGTGGCCCTCGGTGGTGATCGGGTTCCGTGTCGGTTCCGGCCAGACAAGACAGAGCGTTCTCGAATGGGCGTCACGCTGTCTGATCGCGACCGGGGATGTCACGGCAATTCGCGAGAACCGCGTGATCGGCGCCCGGCGCAGCGAATGGGCTGATCCGCCGGATCTGACGGCCCCTCCGGGTGTGGTCCTTGTCGCCATCGAAAAGGGCGACCGCTCACTCGATCTTTCCGATAAACTCCATATCGCGGGAGACGCGCCGCTGCCCGCCGAGGCCGTGTTGTACCTGCGCGCGAAACCCGCGGCGCAGAAGAGCGCGCGCGCCTGACAGGCGGATATGAGTCCAGCAGCGAGCCCGCAGTATCTGACGGTTCTCGAAGAATTCCAGCGCTTCTATGTCGAGATCATCGCCTTGAAGCGCTCCGCGCACGCTCCCGCGCCGCTGCCGGAACCGGGCGTGATCGACGCGCCCGTCGAAGGCGGCCGGGCCGCCGGGATCTGGCGCAAGGCGGCTGAGGTTCTGGACCGCCAGGCCCGCGAGTCCATTCATGCCAGTCCGCTCGAAGCGCGTTTGCACAGCGAAGCCCGTTTTGTTATGGCGGCGATGGCGGACGAGGTGTTCATCCATCCCCGCTGGGAAGGGACGGATTACTGGCTCGCGCATCTGCTCGAGACGCGCTACTTCCGGACGCATTCGGCCGGAGAAGTGTTCTTCGAGAAAGCATCCGCGCTGCTGTCGCTGAACGATCCGGCGGCCGACCAGCTCATCATGATCTACCTGATGGCGCTGGCCCTCGGGTTTCGGGGGAAGTACGCCGGCAGGCCGGAGGGAGATTCGGTCCTGCGGGATCTTCGGGAAAGGCTGCTCGAAACCATCTGGCGCAGGCATCCCGGCATGCTGAACGAGACGAAGCATCTTTTTCCGCATGCGGCGCGCTCCACCGTGCGGGAAGGTCCCATCCGGAAGCTTCCGTCGCCCGCGAAATGGCTCACGGTCGCATTCGGAGTAGTGGTTTTCTGGGTGCTGTTCTCGTGGCTTCCCTGGCGGGCGCTCAGCGGTCCCTTGTATGACATACTTTCCGGCGCCGCGGTGAACACCGCCGCAGCGGTCCCGAAGGGCGGCCAATGAGCGGAGGCGAACCAGGGCTCTGGCTCATCCTGCTGATCGGGCTGGTTGCCGTCGCCGTGCTGGTGGGCGTCGCCTTCATCGTGCTGAAGGGCGCGATGAAACCCGAGGGCGAGACGGCGGGAGAACCGAAACCGCCCGGCAACGCCATCGCTCCGCTGCCGCGCGCGGAAATTTCTTCCTCTTTTCAATCCGCGCTCACCAGCCTGCGCGAGCGCGTGGTGGGAAGCGCATTCCAGTATCGGGCGCCATGGATTCTGCTGGCCGGCTCGCCCGGGTCCGGCAAGACGGCGATTGTCGAAAGT
The DNA here is from genome assembly GCA_027450225.1 of Bryobacterales bacterium. Taxonomy (GTDB): domain Bacteria; phylum Acidobacteriota; class Terriglobia; order Bryobacterales; family Bryobacteraceae; genus BOG-234. Next base: position 6,854 of record DAIDJK010000059.1, read on the forward strand.
CTTGCCGCCGGCGCTTTGGGCGCGGCCGGAACCAGTTCTCCGCGGGGCGCCGGCGTGGGATGGGGATTTCTGAATGGCGGCGTCCTCATCGATACGCCGGGCAGCATGCTGCTCGGGCCGGCCAGCGGAATACCTTCCGACGAAGCGGCGTGGAACCAGCTTTTGCGGGGGCTCGCGAGACATCGCCCTTCGCGCCCGCTCGATGGCGTGGTCCTCACCATCACCGCGGCCGAGTTGCTCGACGCGTCCGCGGATATAGCCGCGAGAGGCTCGCTGGTGCGCGCCAGGCTGGATGAATTGCAGTCGAAGCTCGGTCTGGTTTTGCCGGTCTACGTGCTGGTGACGCAGTGCGACTCCATTCCCGGCTTCACCGCGTTCTGCCAGGAGGCGCAGCGCGAACTGAAGGACGCGCCAAAAGAGATGTTCGGCTGGTCCAACGACCACACGCTCGATTCCAGCTTTACGTGGGTGTGGGTGGACGAGGCCATGACCACGCTGCAGCGCAGCATCCGCGCGTGGCAGCTGCGGTTCTTCGGCGCCAATCGGGACATCACGGCGCCGGACGAACTATTCCTGTTTCCACCGGAATTTCAGAATCTGCGTGAACCGTTGCGCATGTTTCTTACGCAGTTATTCATACCGGTGTCTTACCGCGATTCGCACTATTTCCGAGGCGTGTACTTCAGCGGGCTGCCCGAAAAGCCGCTGCCGGCGGACAGCAAAGAGCTGTTGCCGTCAATGGCGGCGGGACGCAAACGGCTGCCGCTGTTCTTCCTCGAAGATCTGTTCGAGCGCAAAATTTTCGCCGAGCGGCCGCTCGCGCGCCCCGTGCCGCAGCGCTTCGCTTTTCGCAACCGCATCGTGATGGGAGCGCAGATCTTCGCGGTGGTGTTCTCGCTGGTGATGGCGTCCGGCCTTGCCTTCGATTACTTCCGGCTCAAGTCTCTGCGGGATTCCCGAATCGAAGACGCGATCAACGGCGTGAAACAGGATTCCGAGCAGAAGGCGCCGACGATGGACCAGGCGTACAACCTGGTGGTGACGCTCGGCCAGATGCATGTGCAGGGATTCAGTTCCATTTTCATGCCATGGTCCTGGAACGATCCGATCCAGGAAGAGGTCACCCAGCAACTGGCCCGGAACTTCCGGTCTGTGGTGCTGCACGCTGCGCACGATGCTCTCGGGCGCAAATATCAGACGCTGCTCGAGCAGACTGCCGCTGAGGGATCCGCGCCGCAGCCGCAGGCCGCGGCTGCCGAGCCCGGCGAAAATCGTCCCGCGGGACAGTCGAGCTTCGTCGCGGCGATGAATGCGGGAGAGTGCGAAGGCTCCGCCGCGATAGACAGCGAACTGCTGACGCCATCGGCCGATCCCAATTACAGATCGCTGCAGGCGTATCTGCGGGAGTTGACGGCGCTCGAGCAGAATATCGCGCTCTACGATGAGTTGCGCACGCAGGATGGCGGGTCGGCGCAGTCACTGCGGTCGCTGATCGAGTACCTGTCGGGCAGAAAGCTCCCGGCGGGACTGACATTTCAAAACAACGCCTACTTCAGGACAGCGGTTCAGAAAGCCCAGTTCGACGCCGTCGCCAATCTAAAAAACCACCGGGAGCGCGCGCGAACCGCCGGCGAGGATCTGGCGAATTCGTTTCTCACCGACTGGTTCGATAATTCAGCTCTGCTGACCGAGGCGCGTTGCATGAACGAGAACATCACTCGCTTCGAGCGCGGCGACTACGGAACGCCTCCCGACCTGAGAACCGTTGCGGGGCAGATTGCGGCGATGAACCGGAATCTGTCGCAGAATGCGGTGGGCTGGATCGCCCGGCCGTTCGCGCTCGAAGCGTATCCGCCGCTCGAACAACTTAGGGCGCCGGAGCTACAACCCGTCTTCGGGGCCGATCCGAAACTGATGGAACGGGAGCGGTTGCGGGGCGACGACGCCTGGAATGGACTTAGAGATAATCTGCTCGGTTTGCGCGCGCCCACAGGCGAGGTGCTGGAATCGCCGTCCGGCGGGAACATCCGGGTCACCAGCGATATCCAGACGCTCGGCGCCAACCTGTCCTATCTCGCCGATCTCGATTTCATGGCCATCAGCCAGGCTCCGCGCGTGACGGCAAGCCAGCCCCCGGTGATCTGGAATGCGGAGAAGCTGGACGATGCGCTGAAACTGAACGCTTCGTGGGAGAAGTACGAATCGCAGGTACTGCCCACGGCGCCGGGGAATATTCAGCAGGTGATCCGGCAGGCGGCGGGCGCCAACGTCGGCGCGGGTCTGGCGAAAACCGCGCTGGACGCGCGCCAGACCTCCGCGCTCAATCTGGCCACGGGCGACGATCTGGACATCGAACTCAAGAACTTCAACGACACGCTCGACAGGAAGAAACAACTGAACGCCGCGGGCGAGAAGCTGGGCAAAGCCGGAGTGCCGCTGATGACGGCGCTCGACCTGTACCGCGAGGCGGGGCGGCTGCTGGCGGCGATCAATGCCAGACTTTCCGGCTCGCTGTATTCGTACGACGTATCGGCTTTGAAGAACTGGGATGGAAGCACGCCGCTCTCGCTGGCGCTTTACCGCGCGGATTCGCCCGACATGGTGGCCCAGGCGGTAACGGCGGATCACGACAGAATTCAGCTGCTGGCGAAGTATGCGCAGCCGCTGGTGGAACTGCTGAGCGGCGTGGGCCTGCCGGCCGGCACGGGAACGCAAACGGTGCTCTGGAGCAAATTGGGCGCGGATTTCAAACTGTATGCCGACAAGAAGCCTGGCAATCCCATCTCCACGCTGGAAACGTTTCTGAAGAGCGACGCGGACAAAATCACCCCGGCCAATCAGTGTCAGGCGGGCGCGCTCGCGCGGGGGGCCACAGATCCGTTCCTCGCGAATCTGAACTCGCTGCGAACGGAAGCCGAGAGCGCTTGTCTGGCTCTGGTTCGCAACCGCTATGCCGCGCTGGCCGATGATTTCCGGCAACACCTGGCGGGCCGTTTCCCGTTCTCGACGGACTTGAATGCCGCCGAAGCGGATGCCGGAGACGTGACCGCGTTTTTCAATCTTCTGGACCAGAGCGGACCCGGTCTGGCGGATTCTCTCACGCGGCTGGGGAATCTCGACCCCTCCGAAAAGGCTCCGGCGCAGCAGGCGGTCACCTTTCTCAAAGCGCTGGCGGCCGTTCGCCCGCTGTTCGCGACGGCGGATGAAAAATCGCTGCCCGCGCTGGACGCGGGCGTTCAGTTCCGGACCAATGAAGACCGCGAAAGCGGCGGCAGGCAAATCATCGATTGGGAACTGCGCATCGGGGAGCAGACCTACAGCTATCAGGCTCCGCCGAAAACCTTGCGCTGGCATTACGGAGACGCCGTAACGCTGACGCTGCGCTACGCGAAAGATTCACTCGAAGTGCCGGTGGCGCTGCGGGGGGAAACGGACGCGGCGATCGGCAACCGGCTGGTGGTTTATCAGATCCGGAAAAACTGGTCGCTGCTGGCGCTGCTGATCGGGCACGCGGCGGCGGCCACGGATTTCGACAATCCGCTTGCGCCGATTCCCAATACGGTAAGACTGCATTTCGGCAACGCCCCGGCGTATCCGGACGCGCTGCCCGCCGGGAAGAAACCGGTGGATACGCTGGTGTTCGCCTCCTTCACGCTGCAGGCGCCGGCTTCGAAGGAAGGCGCGGCGCGGACCTCGATCACTCTGTCTTCTTTCCCGGTTCAGGCGCCGGTTTTCCCGGCCCAGAGGATGGCCACCGAATGATCAGAAGCGCGGAACTCGATATAGAGAAACTCCTGTCTCCGATCTCGGCGGAGCGGCCCGCCGGTGAGCCGCTGCGCTACGAAGGAACCTACGACCGCATTCGCGACGCGCGCCGCGAAGACGATCCCGACCTTCCCCAGGGGCAGTGGAAAACCGAGCTGCGGAAAGCGCAATGGAAGTCCGTGGAATCGATCTGCGTGGAGGCTCTCGAGACGCGCTCGAAGGATCTGCAGATCGCGGCATGGCTGACCGAAGCGTGGCTGAACGTGTACGGTTTCGCCGGCGCGGAAAAGGGGCTCGAGCTGATGCGCGGCCTGTGCGAGAGCTACTGGAACGATCTGTATCCGCAGATCGAGAACGGCGATCTGGAATTTCGCATGGCGCCTCTCGCGTGGGTGAATGAGAAGCTCCCCGCCGCCATCAAGAGGCTGCCCATCACGGCGCCCGCGGCCCCCGGCGAGAAGGCGTGGTCCTCCGCGGACTGGGAGCGCGCGAATCTGCGCGATCTGGCGGCGCAGCGGTCCGGGACGCAAAGGCCGCAGCCGGGAGCGCCTTCCGCCATGGCTGATTTTCAGCGCAGCGCGATTCTGACGCCGTCGGCTGAGCTTCGCGGGTTCCTCGAGGAGGTCCGCGGAATGATCGACGCGGCGGCGCGGCTGGAAGCTCTGGTGGACGCCAAAGCCGGCAAGGCGGCGCCGGGGATGCTTCGCTTCACGGGAGCCGCGGAATCGATCGCGTCGCTGCTCGAATCGCTTCTCGCGCACCGCGCGGACGAGGCGCCCGCTGAAGAAAACAACGGCGCGGAGCATGACGCGGCAGCGGTCGCATTCGACGACGAGGCTCATGAAGCGGGCCGCCTGCCGATGCCCGGCCGCATTCGCGACCGCGCGGACGCCTACTATCTGCTGGCCGAAGCGGCCGATTTTCTGGCGCGCACCGAACCGCATAGTCCTACGCCTTATCTGATCCGGCGCGCGATCGCGTGGGGCTCCATGACGCTCGACGAACTGCTGCCGGAACTGGTGCGCAATGGCGGCGAACTGGCGGAGATTTTCCGGCTGCTGCAAATCCGCCCGAACTCTGGAGGAAATTCCTGAATGAAACTCTAATAACGCATTTTCTTTTGATATGAATTCGTGATCCGTGATAGCATCGACAAGCCAAAGAAGGCAAAAGGAGAATTCGGATGCCTGAAAGCATTCAACACAAGCTGGATCGAGTCCGGCCACCCCGGGTTCAGATTACTTACGACGTGGAAACCGGCGGCGCAATTGCCAAGAAGGAATTGCCTTTCGTGGTCGGCATACTGGCCGATCTTTCCGGCAACGTAACCAAAGACGATCAGGGCAATCCGTATCTGCCTGCGCTCAAAGAGCGTAAGTTCATCGAGATCGACAGAGACAATTTCGATGACGTTCTTGGCAAAGCGGCGCCCCGGCTTCACCTGTCCGTGCCGGATACTTCGGACGCAGAGGGGAAGAAGAGGATGGCCGTCGATCTTCTGTTCAGGAATCTGGAAAGCTTCAGTCCGTTCGAAATCGTGAGCAATGTTCCGGCGCTCAAAGCGCTGTTCGACTCACGGAACCGGCTGGCCGACCTCGCCGCGAAACTCGACGGCAACGAGGATCTGGAAAACAAGCTGCGCGCGGCGGCGTCCAATTCCGCCGAGTTGAGTAAATTCCCGGCGATCGAAGCGGGAGAAGGAGCCTAAACAACCATGGGTACTACACTGCCGCCCAACCCGGACCCGAACGCTTCGGGAACCACAACCACGACCACGACGGCGAGTTCCACTCCCTTTCTCGACGAAATTCTGACCAGGGGCAAACTGGTGCGCGATCCGGCCGCTGCTCCGGAATCGCCGGCCATGATTCAGGGCCGCAATATGGTGAAAGAGTTCGCCACTCAGGTCCAGACCAATCCGGCCTTCGCCAAAGCGGTGGTGGAAGGCGACATGATCGACGCCATCGAGCAGCGCATCTCCGACATCGATGCGCAGATCAGCGCCCAGCTGAACGCGATCATGCACCACCCGGAATTTCAGGCGCTCGAAGCCTCCTGGCGCGGGTTGAATTACCTGGTGATGAAGGCGGAGACCGGCGAAGACCTGAAGCTGCGGCTCCTGAACGTGACCAAGAAGGAACTGCTGACGGACATCGAGAAGGCGACCGAGTTCGACCAGAGCGTTCTTTTCAAGAAGGTCTACGAAGAAGAGTATGGAACCTATGGCGGCTTCCCTTACAGCTGCCTGGTAGGCGACTACTATTTCGACGCGGGCCCGCAGGATCTTTCGCTGCTGCAGGGAGTGGCGGGCGTGGCGGCCGCCGCGCATGCGCCATTCATTTCGGCCGCGTCACCGCGCCTTTTCGGCTGGGACAACTTCACCGAGATGGTGAACCGGCGCGATCTGGCCAAAGGCTTCAGCGCGACCGAACTGGCTCCGTGGCGCAACTTCCGCGCCAGCGAGGATTCGCGCTACGTGGCGCTGACTCTGCCGCGCATGCTGCTTCGGCTGCCCTACGATCCGGTGAACAAGCCCGTGGAACAGTTCGGGTTTGAAGAGTTCAGGATCCTGCGCGATCCCAAGGGCAACTTCATCGAGGACGTGGACAGCAAGGACCCGGGCAGGTATCTTTGGGGCAACCCGGCCTATGCTCTGGCCGAACGCATCACGAACGCTTTCTCGCTTTACCACTGGTGCGCGGCTATCCGCGGCGCCGAAGGCGGCGGCAAAGTGGAAGGCCTGCCGTTCCACACGTTCAAGACCGACGACGGCGACACCGCGCTGAAGTGCCCGACCGAGATCGCCATCACGGACCGGCGCGAGAAGGAACTGAACGACCTGGGCTTCATCTCTCTCTGCCATTGCAAGGGCGAAAACTTCGCTACCTTCTTCGGCGGACAGACGACGAACAAGCCGGTGCAGTATCTGACGGACGCCGCAACCGCGAACGCCCGCATCTCGAGCGCTCTGCCGTATATTCTGGCCGCTTCGCGCTTCGCGCATTACCTGAAAGTGATCATGCGCGACAAGATCGGCAGCTTCATGACGCGGGAGAACGTGGCGACGTATCTGAACCAGTGGATCTCGCAATGGGTCCTGCTGGACGACGACGCGCCGCAGGCCGTGAAAGCGCGTTTCCCGCTGCGGGAAGGAAGAGTGGATGTGACCGACCAGCCCGGCAAGCCCGGCTGCTACAACTCCGTGGTTTTCCTCAAGCCGCACTTCCAACTCGACGAGTTAACCATTTCCATCCGGCTGGTGGCCGAACTGCCGCCACCCGCGAAATAGACGAGAAGGTGATAAAGCATGGACGTATTGATACTCGATTGCAGCAGCGCCAGCATCAACGGAGAATGCCAGCTGACCGACTACAACAGCATGATTGAATTGCTTTCCTACAGTCATGGAGTCGCGCAGCAGATTACGGGCGATCAGAGCAACACCAAACGGACATCGGGCAAGCCGAATCACCAGGATTTCACGGTGACCAAGTACCTCGATCTTTCGACCCCCAAACTGATCGACTACTGCAACCAGGCCAAGCCGATCCCGACGGTGAAAGTCACGATCGGCCAGAACGACAACGGCAAAGTGACGAAGATTTTCACTTACGAACTGACCAATGCGCTGGTGTCCTCCATCTCGGTGGGCGGCGGCGGCGGCGGCAAGCCGCAGGAGACGGTGACGCTGAACTACACGAAGATCAGCTGGACTTACAACCAGCAGAAATCCGACGTGAGCGATGCCGGAAATGCGGCGGCCACGTGGAACCTCGCCACGAATACCGCGTCGTGAAGCCGGCTTTGATCCGGGGCGGAAGGCCGCTTCTCTTCGAGCGATTGTGCGAGGAGAGATTCAGCGACGCTTCCGACCCGGACTCGGAAACCAGTCCGGCCGCCCAGCGGGGCTACGAAATCGAACAACTCGCGCGTTCGGTGATGCGGGAGCTGAGCAATCTTCTCAATACCCGGCTCCCCGTTGCGGCGGGACACGGCGATGAAAGCACGCAGACCGTAATCAATTACGGTCTGCCCGATTTTTCGGGTCTGAACACATCCAGTCCGGGAGACCGCGCGATGCTGGAGCTTCTGATCGCGAGGAAGATCGAGGGGTTTGAGCCGCGCCTTCGGGACGTCCGTGTGGCTCTCGAACCTCATCCGGAAGCGCGCGGTATTCTCGTGGGATATTTCCAGGGAAGGTTGCGGACCGAGTGGGTCAGCGAAGCGGTTTCGTTCCCGCTTTCCCTTGGAACATTCGGCGCGGAGATCGCGCCTCCCGATCATGCCCGCTGACGACGAAGCGCTGCGCTATTTTTTCGACGAACTCACGTATTTGCGTACCGAAGGCGCGGAGTTCGCGAAGACGCACGACAAAGTGGCCGCGCGTCTCGATCTCTCGGGCGAAGTTTCCACCGATCCGCATGTCGAGCGCCTGATCGAGTCCTTCGCATTTCTCACCGGGCGCATCCAGCGGAATCTCGACGCGGAATTTCCTCAGCTCACTTCGGCCCTGCTGAGCGTACTCGCGCCGCAGCTGACGCAGCCGGTTCCGCCGATGGGAATCGCGCGCTTCGCCGTGGACCCGGTACGCCTGAAGGTGCCGACCGGATACGTCGTCGAAAAAGATACTCCGCTGATTGCCCGCAGCGTCGACGGGCTTCCATGCCGTTTCCGGACCTGCTATCCCGTTCACCTGTGGCCGCTGGAGGTCGAGGACGCGGCCATGGAACCGGCGCGCGAGCATGGCCTCGATGAGCCTGGCGTTTCGATGGTGCTGCGGCTCAGGATTCGCTGCCTCGCCGGGAAGATGAGCGAACTCGCGCTGGATCGCCTGCGCTTCTTCATCGATGGCCCGGCGCCGCTCGCCAGCGCCATCTACGACGCAGTCTTTACCGGCGTCCGGGCCGTTCAGCTGCGGCCGGTTCCGGCCGATGGGGATCCGGCGCCACCCGTCCGGCTGCCGCGCGGCTCTATCCGGACCGTGGGCTTCCGGGTGGATGATGAGGTGATACCGGCGCCCTCGAACGCGCATCCCGCGTACCGGCTCATCCAGGAATATTTTCATTTTCCGGAAAAGTTCCGGTTCTTCGAATTGCGCAACTTCGACCGGCGGCCGCCCGGCGACGTGGTCGAAATTCTTCTGCTGATCGATCGCGCGTCGAGCCGCCTTTCGGCGTGCAGGGAAAACTTCGTTCTCGGCTGCACTCCGGTGGTGAATCTGTTCCGGAAAACGAGCGAGCCGATCCGCATCGATCATCAAAGGCTGGAATACCGCCTGGTGGCGGACGCGCGGCGCGAGCGCACCACGGAAATTCATTCGATCGAATCGGTGTCCACGGTTTCGAATCCGGCGGAGAAAGCCAGCCAGTATCAACCCTTTTATTCCGCCCGGCATTCCTGGGAAGGGTCGCAGCGGCAGGCTTACTGGATCGCGCGGCGCATGCCGACGGGACGCGAGGAGTTGCCCGGCGCGGACCTGTGGCTCTCCTTTCTCAATCTCGACTTCAGCGCGGCCAAACTGACCGATGAAGTGGTTTACGCGCACACGCTCTGCACCAATCGCAGGCTGGCGCTCGAATTGAAGGACCGCGCGGAGCTGCAGATCGAAGTTCCGGCTCCGACGCATTCGATCTCCTGCATCGTGCGGCCCACGCCGCCGGCGCTTCCCGCCATGGGCGGCAATACGGTGTGGAGGCTGATTTCGAATCTCTCGCTCAACCGGCTCTCGCTGGAGGCTTCGGCCGCCGGCGTGGACTCCCTGCGCGAAATCCTGCGGATCTACGCGTTGAACGACAGCCCGTCGGTGCGGCGTCAAACCGATGGCATCCGGGATATCGCGGTGCGCCGGGTGATTCGCCGTTTCGGGCCTCCGTCGCGCGCATCGTTCCGCACCGGCAGCGAGATCACGCTTCTCATCGATCCGGGCATGTATGCGGGCAGCAGCCCCATCATGCTCGCCTCCGTGCTGCGTCACTTCCTTGCCATGCACACGTCGCTCAACAGCTTCGTCCAGGTGCTGGCCCGCCGTACGGGAGATGATGCGGACGACGTCTGGAAAAAATGGACGCCACTCGCCGGCGATCAGCCGGTGGTTTAACTCCCGCCGTGTGGAATCGAATTCTCGATGCTTTCGCCGGGAAGGAGCCGGCCGCGAAGCCGGAGACGCCGGAGGATTTTCTCGCCAGGAATCCGGAGGTTCTCGATCTGCTCGAAGGCCTGGGGTACGATGCGCCGCTGCGCGCCGAAGCTCGCGCCCTGTTTGCGCAGCTCACCTCGTCCATTCGCGTGGAGATTGTGGATTATGCGGCGCTCCACAAATCGATCGCCGCCACCATTGCGAGGGCGAACGAATTACCCGCCGCGGCGGTCGCGTTTCTGAACACGCTTTCTTCGGCGCGCGATCCGGAATCGCTGACCGCGCTGCTGAACGCCGATCCGGTGCACGATCAGATCCCCTTCGTCGAGCAGATCCCGGTGCTGCGGAATGGCTCGGTCACCTGGACGTCGCCGGCGCGGCTATCGCTCGTGCGCAAGTTTCCGGCGGACCGGGCCGTCTTTCTGGAGACGCTGGGCAGGCTGGAGGCGCTGTTCGCGGAACCGCACCCGGCTCGCGCGGAGCCGGTGCGCGTGGGCGTGCTGGACGCGGTCGAGCGGCTGCGGAAGGATATCGACCGGGCGAACGCCTACCTCCCCACCGCGCTGCTGTTTCTCGAAACCAGACTGGACGAGTACGATGCCCATTCGATTCGGCCTCGCTCGGCGGAGCGGATCGAAGCGCTGATGTCCATCATTGCCGGCGCGGTGGCGCTGAGCCGCCGCCTCGAACGGCCTCAGCCGGGCGATCGGGAAGCCATTGCGGCGCAGGCGGCCAGTTATGTGGCGCGCCCCAAAATCCACACGCCGGCGGTCACGAAGCTGCTGCTGACTCTGCTGCTGCACGACGCCGTGATTGCGAGAACCCGGCGCGTGTACGGAGCCAGCGTGCGCAAACTGCGGATGATCCGCGATGAAATTTCCACCGGAACCTACAACAGCGCGGAAACCGCCGCGCGCCTTCGCCGCCTCGAAGATCAGGGTTACTATTTTTCCAGCCTGGTCTATGCTCTGCTGGGCGGACCGAAGAACCCGCAGCCGGCCGACTGAGATCAGGACACGTCTTTGTTGTCGGCGGGAAAACAGGTGACAAGGCCTTTGGGAGAGCCGTTCCAGGAATCGCGATCGAAAATGCCGATCACATACGGCAGCTCATCTTCGTCCACATCTTCGAAGCCCGGAGCGGGCGGCATCGGATTGACGTGCTGATGCCAGGCCGGCCGCTTGAGCTTTCGCCTGCCTCTGACGTGGCAATCCTCCGGACGGTAAGCCCATAAAGCGATGCGATCCGTGCCTTCGGACTCGTACCAGGCGTTCAGCTTTCCTTCGTTCGCAGAGATCACCTGCTTTGCGCCCTTGAACAGATCTTCGTCGGTCTCGTAAGTGGTCGCCAGAGGTATGTTTCGCCCATCCAGCGCCGCTGTGGAAAGTCCGGAATGGCGGTCGAAGCTATGGCCGTAGTCCTCGATCCATTTGCGGATTTGTTCATCCAGCGTGCGGGTTACTTTTATCTGAACCTTGCGCTCTTTGGCCTTTTTCTTGTAGCGCTGGCCCTCCACCACCACGAGAGGCTCTGAGGCGGTAGCTTTCCTCTGGACCACGGGAGGAATCGCGAGCGGGAACCCCGGCTTGGAACCTGCCGCCGCAACTTTCGGCTGAATGCGGGCCGCGGGCGCGAATGCCGCAACCGCGTGGACCGGCCTGATTGCCGGCTGAGCGGGGTGGTAAACGGGAGGCGCCGTCACTGCAGGCTCCGGCTTTCTCTGCGGGGCCGGAGGGTTCGGCCGGTATACCGGCGGCGCCTTCATGGCCACCACGGATCCCGCGGGCCGGTACGCCGGCGGAGATTTCATCGCGATCACCGCCGGGGCCGGACGGTACACCGGTGGGGCGGCGCTCCGGATTGCGGACCCATCCGGGAATTTCGGCTGGCGCGCTGCGCCCGGCCGGTAGGGAGGTGGAAAGGTGACGTCTGGCCGCGACTTCAGAATTTCCGCTCCATCACCGGATTGCCTCTTTGGGACATGCCGGCGAGCCGGAACCCATACCGCTGATACAGGGATACCAGCGCTCCGGGAGAAACCTCGGCGGGCGAACTGGCGCGCGCCTCCAGTTGCGCCATGGAGTAACCGGAATTTCGGGCAGTGGCCATCGCGGCGTCCAGAAGTCTGCCGGCCAGACCGTGCCGGCGATGCTCCGGCGCTACGTTGAGATCGGAAATGTAAACGCCATTTTCGGCCTTCCGCATCTGCAGCGAGCCGACCGGTTGCGCCGCGTCCGGCGTGCCGATCGAAATGCGCCAGCCCGAACCCGTCACCTGCGGCGCGCGCAATGCGTATACGGCGGCGGGATTCGCCTTCCGGTTGATGACCGCCGCTTCACCGGCGGGGCGGTATGCGGCCGCCCTTCTGCCCAGACGGTCCGCTTCGGCCTCGAGCGCCTGATCCTGTACCACAGCCACGCCGGACCCGAACGGATTCGCCACGCGCCCCGCGCGCTGCTGCACCACATGCGCCAGTTCATGGCCGAGCAGGGACAAGCCATCCGGCGTGTGCGGATTGTATTGGCCGTGGGCGAAATGAATGTTCGAACCCCACGTGAAGGCGATGGCGCCGATGGCCGCCGCTTCCGGGCCGATATGGATGCGGACATCGGAAAAATCCGCTTCGAAGGCGCCTTCCATTCTGGCCTGAACATCCCGCGGCAATGGCCAGCCGCCGGATTTCTGCTGCAGATCCACGCGAAACGCGTCCGTGCCGGGACGCCGCTGGACCACAGTGCCCTGTTGCTTCGTTTGCAGCGCCGAAACCTCCGGCCTGCGGACAAACAGTCCCTGGACAACCGTCCCGCGAACAGTGAAACGCACCGATTTCACGGCAGATCCTCTTCGGACAGTCTAACTCAAAATAAAACCGGGTAAAATGATAAGCCGATTCAAATGCGAATTTCCAACCCGGGCGGCGGGAGGATCATCCAGCCGTATCTGGGAGGCCAGCCTCGTCTTTACCCGAATCTGAACCCCGCCGCCGCGCTGCCGGTAGACCGCGAGCAGATTTTCCGGCTCAACAGCTTTTTCGACAATTACCGCATGCATCGAGGAAAGGAACTGGCGCAATATGTTCCGAATGCGAAATATGTTTTCGTCAGGATGGCGAGCGGAGAAATGCTGATGCATCCGCGATTCCGCCATCCTGCAATCGCCGAAGGCCGTCCCGTGCTTTATGCCGGAGAAGCGAAGTTCGACAATGGAAAACTGCTCTGGTGGAGCAACGGCAGCGGGAATTACCGGCCGGACGCCGCTCACGCCGCGCAGGCGGGGTTGCCCATGGATCAGTTCATGACGTACGAGGAAGTGCTGCAGGGAGCCCCGGCGGCAGGCGTCTCGCCGGAAAACAAGCCGCAGGCGTCGCGCCCGGCGGTTCAGCGGAAACCGGGCCCCGCTTCCACCGTCCCAGGAGCATTCGCAACCGAGAGGCGCGTCTCATTCCGATGAGCGCCCCTGGCACGGCTCTGGTTCCGATGACCCGGCGGCTGGAAGAGCGCATCGCGGCGGCGGCCTTCCGCTTCGATTTCTATCAGGCGGTGCGATTGCTTGAGCTTCTCCACCCGCACAGCGTTTCTCCCGGCGCGGGGCCGGACGCGCGGCGCGAGCCGGTACGGTTTCGCTCCCGTATTTCGCTCCAGTTCCCGGCGAGCGACGTTCATCAGGTCCGCCTGAAGCGCGGGGGCCAGCCGGAAATGACCGTGAATTTCATGGGTCTCGCGGGCCTGCTCGGTCCGCTGCCGGCGCCGTTCACCGAATTGATTCTGGCTACGCCGGCGCTCACGCGGGTGCGGGGAAAGCTTGTGGTGGACGATGATGGCCAGCCTGCGTCCCGTCCGCCCGCCATCGTCGATTTCCTCGATATTTTCAATCACCGCCTGATTTCGCTGATGTACCGGGTGCGCAAACTGCACCGCCCGGCTTTGTCCTCGAAAGCTCCCTCGGAAACGCCTCTGGCGCAATCTCTTTTCGCTCTCGTCGGACTCGGCCACCCCGGGCTGCGGAATCGCATGGCGGTTCCGGATGCGGCTTTGCTGTTTTACGCCGGCCTGTTTGCCGCGCGCCCGCGTTCAGCGATCGGGCTCGAGCGTATTCTGTCGGACTACTTCGGCGTGCCCGCGAAGATCCGGCAATTCATCGGACGCTGGCGCAGGCTCGATCCGGCGCAGTGGACTGTGGTCGGCGGCAGGCGGCGCCGCAACGTGCGGCTGGGCGAGACCACCATCGTGGGAACGCGCGTGTGGGACAAGCAAACGCACATTCGCGTCCGGCTCGGCCCGATGCCGCGAGCGAAATTCATCCATATGCTGCCCGGCGCAAGCGGCCACCAGGCGGTTCGGGACCTGATTCGTTTCTATCTCGATCCCGAGACGACGTTCAGCCTGGAACTGGTTCTGCGGGAAGGCGATGTTTATTCCCCGGCGCTCGGCTCGGACGATCTGCTGGCGGGCGTCACCTCCTGGCTGGCGCTCAACGATCCTCCCGCCGGCGGCCGCCGAATCACGCAGCGCGTGGTGCGCCTCGAAGGGGATTACTGATGCCGGCCGGTTTTGTCGAAACCGCGTTGCCGGTGCAGATCACGACGCCGCTCGGCGCCAGCAAGCTGCTGGTCCACGCTCTTTCGGGCGAAGAATCGGTGTCGGGCCTCTTTTACTATGAGGCGCAGCTTTATTCCGAAGACCCGGCGCTGGACTTTTCGGGCATTGTCGGGAAAGCCGTCACGTTGTCCATCGGAATGTCGTCCGGCGATTCGCAGTATGTGAACGGCATTGTCAGCCGCTTCCGGCAGAGCGGACGCGATTCGCGCTTCGTCTATTACACGGCCGAAATTCGTCCCTGGCTCTGGATGCTGACGCTCAACTCGGATTGCCGCATCTTTCAGAACCAGACCGCGCCGGACATCGTGAAGAAGGTTTTCTCCGATCTCGGCTTCACCAGCTTCAAGGACAGCCTGACGCGCACCTACCGCTCCCGCGATTACTGCGTGCAATACCGGGAGACCGCTTTTCAGTTCGTTTCCCGGCTGATGGAAGAAGAAGGAATCTTCTACTTCTTCACGCATGACGCTTCCAGCCATACGCTGGTTCTGGGGGATGACGCAAGCAGCTGGGCGGACGCCGCCGGTCTGACTTCCGCGGCATACGGGGGCTCGCCGGCGGGCTGGGATTCCGACCAGGTCATCTTCGAATGCGATATCGAGCAGACCGTAACGCCGGGGCAATACAAGATCAACGACTATAACTTCGAAACGCCCTCGACGGCGCTGCTGGCAACGGCGAGCGGCGCCGATACCGCAAGGTCTCTCTACGATTACCCGGGGCTCTATGGGGCCCAGAGCGATGGCGAAACTCTAAGCAGCCAGCGCCTCTCGGCGTTCGAGGCGGAAGCGAAGACGATACGAGGCCGAAGCTCCTGCCGGAGCTTCCACGCGGGCACGAAGTTCACTCTCTCCGGACATTACCGGACAGATGCCAACAGCCAGTACGTGGTTCGGCACATGACCGTGGAAGCGGACCAGGAGCACTACAGGAATTCGTTTCTCGCCTTTCCTTCGTCGCTCACGTTCCGCCCGCCGATGACGACGCCGCGGCCGGTGATCGCCGGAACGCAGACCGCCACGGTAACCGGACCCTCGGGCGAAGAAATCTACACCGATCAATATGGCCGCGTGAAAGCCCAGTTCCACTGGGACCTGGTGGGGACGAAAGATGAAAAGAGCTCCTGCTGGATGCGCGTCGCCCACGGCTGGGCCGGCAAGGCGTGGGGCAGCGTGTTCATCCCGCGCATCGGCCAGGAAGTGGTGGTGAGCTTCCTCGAAGGGAATCCGGACCGGCCTCTGGTTACGGGTTGCGTATACAATTCCGAATTCACGACGCCTTACACGCTGCCGGACGACCAGACGAAGAGCACCATCAAAAGCAATTCATCCAAGGGCGGTTCCGGCTTCAATGAATTCCGGTTTGAAGACAAAGCCGGGGCTGAAGAGATTTTCCTCCAGGCGCAGAAAGATATGAACGTCAGCGTGCTGAATAACGAAACGAAGACCGTTACGAAAGACCGCACGCTCACCGTCAGCGGCAACGAAAAGACCACCGTCTCCGGCACCCGGAGCATTTCGGTCACCGGCGATGAGACGCATTCGAACAGCGCGAACTTCACGCTGAAGGTGAGCGGGAATCTGTCGATTGAGGCCAGCGGCTCGGTCAGCATCAAGGCCGGCACGACTTTCGCCACCAAAGCCGGCACGGAGATGACCGCCGAAGGGGCGACCATCAGCAGCAAAGCATCGGCGTCGCAGACTGTTGACGGCGGAGGCATGCTGAACCTGAAGGGCGGCCTGATCAAACTGAACTGAGAGGGGATGAACTGAGGCGAAGCGATGGCATTGGAAGTTTGTATGGGAGCGACGTTGCAATGCAGTTTCGGGGCTGCGCCATCGACTCTGGCGGTGCTGCCTGCGAACAAGGTGCTGACGGGAACTCCGGCGGCGAACATTATGGATAACAAGCCGATCGTCAATGTCCCGCCTTTCGGCATGTGTTCCTCGATCGCGAATCCGCAGGTTGCCGCCGCCACCTCCGCGGCGCTGGGCGTTCTGACGCCCATGCCCTGCGTGCCGGTGATCCCGGCGCCCTGGGCTCCAGGCTCCCCCACGGTGCTGATCGCCAGCATGCCGGCGCTGAACAACAGTTCGAAGCTGATGTGCGCGTGGGCCGGCGTGATACAGGTAGTGAGTCCTGGCCAGACCACGGTGATGGTTCCATGAGCAAAGTCTGGGAATTCGCGTTGACGCCGAAACGGCTGACCGCCGTGAGTGTGTGTCTCGGTCTGGCGGGGGTCGTTCTTGCGGCGGCCGGTTTCGCGGCCGGAGTGATTGCCGCTCCCCGAGTTCGTTCGGATCTCGCCCTGGTCACTCCGGGCGCCGCGGCGAAAAGCATGTTTCCGAAGCTGGCCGGGCGCATGGTTCCCGCGAAAGCACCGGCGAAACCGGAGGCCAGTTCGGAACAGCCGGCCGCGGTAAAGCCTGCGCTGGAGGCATCCGCTCCGGCTCCGGCTCCGGCTCCAGCTCCGGGCCCAGTTCCGGCGCCGGCAGCGCCGAAGCCGGCCGACTCAGCCGCCGCAGCCGCAAAGCCGCTCCCCATCCAGCTGGATGTTCGCGTCGCCTCCTTCACGAGCGATGAAAGAGCCCGGAACACGGTGACGCAGCTCAGGGACTCCGGTTATCCGGCGAACGATGTTCCGTTGAAGGATGCCAGCAGCCTGCAGTGGCATGTAGTCGAAGTGGGACCGTATGCGGCGCATGAAGCCGCTTCGAGAACCGTTCTCGAGCTCTCGACGAAGTACGGCTTCAGCCCGGTGATCGTTGCGTCGCGAATGCGCTGATCGCGGCGTTACGCGGTGGTGAGACGAATGCCGCCGGAGGCCCCGGAATCGGCCTGCATTCCCGAGAATGCCTGGGAACGGCCAGCGGGGAGCAGGCGCCGCGAGATTTCCGGCAGAAGAGACTGCGTGAGAATGCGGTCGATATCCCGCGCTCCCGCCTCGGTTTCCACGCACTGCCGGGTGATGGACTCCACCAGCGCGGCGGAATAGCCGAAGCGGATCCGGTAAGTTTCCTCGATACGCTGCGCAATCCTGTCGAGCTTCATTTCGGCGATTCTGCGAAGCGCCATATCGCCGATCGGCAGGTACGGGACCACGATCATGCGCCCCAGAAGCGCCGGCTTGAAAATGGCGCGCAGCTCCGGCGTAATGGCGCGCCGCAATTCCTCGATCTCCGGCTGGCTGCCGCTCCGCGCGCAGAGCCGCTGGATGGTTCGATCGCCCGCGTTCGAAGTGGCGATGATGATCGTATTGCGAAAATCGATGGCCCGGCCCACGGCGTCTTCCATCTTGCCTTTGTCGAAGATCTGGTAGAACAGCTCCAGAACGTCCGGGTGCGCCTTCTCGAACTCATCGAGCAGCAGGACGCAATACGGTTTGCGCCGCACGCTCTCGGTAAGAATGCCACCTTCGCCGTAACCTACATAGCCGGGCGGGGAACCCTTGAGCCCGGAAACCGAATGCGGCTCCTGGAATTCGGACATATTGATGACCACGGCGTTGCGTTCGCCGCCGTAAAGAATGTCAGCCAGCGATAACGCGGTCTCGGTTTTTCCTACGCCGCTGGGGCCGGCGAGAAGAAACACGCCGGCCGGCCGTCCGGGATCTTCCAGCCTGGCGCGCGCGGTCCGGATGCGGCGCGCAATCGCTTCGAGCGCCTGGTCCTGCCCGGCCACGCGAGCGGCCAGCAGATGGTGAAGGTTGACGACGGTGTTCATCTCGTCGCGCATCATTCGCGCGGTGGGGATACCGGTGAGGTCCGCCACCACATCCGCAACCACGCGCTCGTCGACCGCGTGGTGTATGAGGGGCAGATCGCGCTGCGTATCCGCGAGATCGGCCGCCAGCGCGTCGAGCTCCCCGCGGGCTGCGCCGGCACGGTTCGAGTCCGGTTCCTTGTCGAGTTCAGAGCGCAGCTGGATGATGCCGCCGACGAGGCGCCGCTCTTCGGCCCACCGGTCCTCGAGATCGGCCAGCCGGGTTTCCGCGACGGCGAGCTCTTCGAAAAGGTGTTCCAGCCTGGAGTTATGGTCGTTTCCCGAAGCGGTCTCGCGGCGCAGCGCCTCGATTTCCTGCTCGACCACGGCGATCTTCCGCCGCGCATCGTCAATGGCCGCGGGAACCGCAGTCTGGCTCAGGGCGACGCGGGAGCATGCCGTGTCGAGAACGCTGACGGCCTTGTCCGGCAGTTGGCGACCGGTTACGTATCGATGCGAGAGCGTGACCGCAGCCGAGACGGCCTCATCGAGAATGCGTACGCGATGATGCTTCTCCATGGTGGAGACGATGCCTCGCACGATCTGGATGGCGGTTTCTTCGTCGGGCTCGTCCACTTGTACGGTCTGGAAACGTCTGGCGAGCGCGGAATCGCGTTCGATATGTTTCCGGTATTCGGCGAAGGTGGTGGCGGCGATGATTCTCAGTTCTCCGCGGGCCAGCGCCGGCTTGAGCAGGTTGCCGGCCCCGCTCGCGTTCGGGGTGGCGGAATCGTTGAGCAGGATGTGAGCTTCATCGAGAAACAGGATTACGTTGCGGCGCGGGTCGGCTGCTTCTTTCACCAGCGACTTGAGCCGGGATTCGAACTCTCCACGAACTCCCGCGCCCGCCTGCAGAAGTCCCGCGTCGAGCGACCAGAGCCGCGCGTCCCTGAGCCCGGGAGGAACGTCGCCGGCCGCGAGGCGAAGCGCGAAGGCCTCCGCGATAGCCGTCTTGCCGACGCCCGCTTCACCGACAAGGATGGGGTTGTTCTGTTTCCTCCGGGTGAGAATATCGATGACCTGACGGATCTCGCGCTCACGGCCGATCACGGGATCGAGCCGGCCATCGCGCGCCGCCCGCGTGAGATCCATGCAGAACTGTTCGAGCGCTCCGGCGGCGCCCGGTTCCGGCGCGGCCGCTGTTTGCCGATCTTCGCGCTCCGGCGCTTCTTCGCCCGGATTCAGAAGCGATTGCCAGTCGCGCCGCAACGCAGCCGCTGTCAGCCTGCGCAATTCGGGGCACTTGTCCAGAAGCGGCGCGGCAATCTCTTCCGCTTCGAGCAGCGCGAGCAGAAGCGCGGCGGAGCGGATATGCGCGGCGCCGAACTCGAGCGATGCCAGAGTCCACGCGGAAGCCATTACCCGGATCAATCCAGGAGAAAGCGAAGGCGAGCCGTCGTTTCCCGCAGGCAGGCGGTCAAGAACGCCGCGCAACTGGGTCGCGAGCATCGACGGATTGATCTCGAAGCGATCGAGAACCCGGCTGACATCCGTATCGCCGCGCGACGCGAGCGCCAGCAGGAGATCTTCAATCTCGACTTCGTAACGCTTTTGCGAGCGACAGGACGCAGCCGCGGCCTCCGCGGCCATTTCCGAGACGCGCGTCAGCTTCCTGAGCAGGACCTGAAGATTGATCATCAACAGAACGATTGAAGCGAACCTGCCGTCCGTTCGATCATCGCCCTTCATTGTGGCACGGAATCCGGCCGCGCCCTGTAATGCCCGCAACGTGCGGGCGCGGCCGTTCGGCTCCTCGCGCGCCCATTGGCCAGGGCATTGCAGGCAGGCAGGATTGCCGGCGTGCGCGTCCTCGAAAACATCTTTCTGAATGGCATCCTGATCGCCGTCGCCGCTCACGGCCTGATTGGAGGATCGCTGGTCTGGGACAAGGTCCTGCTGCAGCGCAGAGGAACGCAGAATCTGGTCGCGTACGTGTTCTGGCTGGGCGCGATCAGCATCTTCGGGCTGCTGCTGATTCCCTTTGGGTTTCACATGCCGCCGCTGAAGCTCGCAGGGATTGCTTTCAGCGCCGGATTGCTGGACCTGATCGCATCCTATTTCTATTACGCGGCGCTCAAGGCGGGCGAAGCGTCGGATGAACTTACCGCGATGGGCGGATTCACGCCGGTCGCCACGGTGCTGTTCAGCATCCCGCTGTTGAACAGCGCGGTGGGAGGACATGTCACGGGATTCGCTCTGATGACTCTGGGCGGTTTCGTCATGTTCTTCGCCGAGAGGCGCCCGCTTGGCGTGATGCTGCCCAGACTGTTAGTCGCCTCAGCCTGCTTCGGATTGACGAACGTGCTGCAGAAGATCGCTTTCAACGGCGCCGGATTCGTGAGCGGCTACGTATTCTTCACGATCGGAACCACGGCCGGTTCACTGGCGCTGCTGGCGCCTCCGTCCTGGCGAAAGCAGGTATTCGAGAAGTCCGAGGAGGCGCCGCCGCGGAGCAGGTTCTGGTATATGGTGAACCGCTTCATGGCCGGGGTTGGATCGTTTCTGGTGGTCTTCGCGGTGAGCCGCGCCCGGCCGGCGCTGGTGGAGGCCGTTTCCGGCGTGCGCTACGTGATCGTGTTCTTCGGCGCGTACCTGGTGACGAAGTTCCGGCCACAGTGGTTCACGGAGGATTTCTCAAAGCGGAGCCTCATCGCGAAGGCTGTGGCGACCGGTCTGATTCTGGCGGGGCTGGTGCTTGTGGGGCTGGAAGGCGGAAGCGTGGCGGGAGGACCGTCGTAACGCAGATCAGACCGCGATCAGCAGAACGCCGACCGCGACCAGTACGACGCCGGCCCAGCGTTCCCAGTTCACGTGTTCGTGCAGATAAAACTTCGCGAGCACGGTGCGAAGGATATAACCAAGAGCCGTGACCGGCACCGCGAAGGTGAGCGGAGCGACAGACAAAAGCCCGATAAAAGAGATGAAGGACACGGCGTTGCACGAGATGCCCGCGACGACGGCCGGGTGCGTGGCGATGTAGCGCAGGCGGCCGAGCACGCCGGGAGAGCGGTAGCGCATCGCGGCGCCCTGCTGGGCCATTCCCCTGGCGCTGAGAACGTCGCCGAGCGAACCGCTGACGACCGTGATCGCCACCCAGGCCCACTTCATGACCGGGAGGGCTCCTCGAATTTTTCGTCGGCATGCACCGTGTGCGGAGCGGTTTCCGAGACCAGGAAAACACCGAGCGAAATAACGCTGATGCCGATCCATGCGCGAACCGAAACGTGTTCATTCAGGACGAACGCGCCGAGCAGCGCGGTGAGGATGTAGCCGCTGGCGGTTACCGGTATGACGTAACTCAGATCCGACCAGGAGAGCATCGAAAGCTGCGCATACATCCAGAAGGCGAGCAGCGTGACGCCGGCGAGGATCCAGTGGTCAGTAACCAGAGCTCCCGCGAAACGGGGAATGGAATCGAAATCGATGGGCGGAAGTTCTTTCGTGCCGAGAGCCAGAAGGAGGTTGCCAAAAGAATTCGCAACCACGAGGAACGCGATGGTGGCGCGGTTTTTCCACAAGGGAACCGGGCGAACGTAGTGCGGATCTCTTTTCACCGGGAGTGCACCGGTTCGAAAGAAGCAGCAGCGCGCCCATTGTGGACGCGCATACAGGACGGCGGCGCGTCAGCTGGCGATGGCTTCTTTTGGCATTTCCCGTTTGTACTTGCACTCGCTGTTCGGGCACTGCAGGAAGTTGCCGGACTTGAGAAATTTTTCCACCATATAAGGGCTGCCGCAGTCCGGACATTTTTCGGCGATGGGGCGGGCCCAGGCGACGAAGCTGCAATCGGGATAACGATTGCAGCCGAAGAAAGTTTTACCGCGCTTCGAGCGGCGCTCGACAACCTCGCCCTCCGAGCATTCCGGACACTTCACGCCGATGGTTTTCTGCTTCACGTACTTGCAGGTGGGGTAATTGCTGCAGGCGGTAAATTCGCCGAACCGGCCGTGTTTCTGGACCAGATTATTGCCGCACTGGGGGCATTTCTCATCCAGCGGAACGTCGGCCTTCTTTTGCGGGCCGCCGATCTGTTTGGTGGTTTTGCATTCCGGATAGCCGGTGCAGGCATAGAAAGTACCGAAGCGGCCTTTCTTCAGAACCATGGGGCGGCCGCAGTTTTCGCAATATTCCTCGTCGCCCTGTTCGGAGAGGTCGGCCTTGTCGATATCGGGGAGATCGACGGTCAGCTCACGCGTGTAGGTGCATTCCGGGTATCCGGTGCAGGCGAGGAAGCTGCCGTGTTTTCCCCACTTGATGACCAGCGGTTTGCCGCACTTGTCGCACGTCAGGTCGGTTGGTTTTTCCATCCGCTTGATGTCCGTCATGTGCTTTTCGGCGTTTTCCAGATCGCGGGTGAAGCGCTCGTAGAAATCGCCCATGGCTTCGCGCCAGTCGAGTTTGCCGTCTTCGATCTCGTCGAGGTCCTGCTCCATGCGGGCGGTGTACCGGACGTCGAAGATGTCGTTGAAGCTTTCGAGGAGCAGGTCGGTGACGACCATGCCGAGCTCGGTGGGTTTGAATTTCCCGCCTTCCCTGGTGACGTACTCGCGTTCCTGAATGGTGGACAGGATGGAGGCGTAAGTGGATGGGCGGCCGACTCCATCGGACTCGAGCTTCTTGACCAGGGTGGCTTCGGTGTAGCGGGGCGGCGGCTCGGTGAAGTGCTGTTCGGGCTTGAGGGCGCGGAGCTTCAGTTCCTCGCCCTCGGCGACGGCGGGGAGCTTGTGTTTCAACTCATCGTCTTCGTCGTCTTTCTGGTCCTTGCCTTCTTCGTAGATGGCGAGGAAGCCGTCGAATTTCATGACGGAACCGGTCGCCCGGAAGGTATAGGCGGCGCCGGATTTGCCCTGGGTGGCGACGTCGATGGTGGTCTGGTCGAAGACCGCCGGGTTCGTCTGGCTCGCGACGAAACGCATCCAGATCAGGCGATAGAGTTTCAACTGATCTTCGGCGAGGTGCTTCGCCATTTCGTCCGGAGTGCGGAGAACGGAAGTGGGACGAATGGCTTCGTGCGCGTCCTGCGCTTCCTTTTTGGATTTGTAGGAATTCGGGGTGGCGGGCAGGTAAGCCTCGCCGTGCCTGGACCTTATATATTCCCGGACTTCCTGAATGGCTTCGTCCGAGACGCGCGTGGAATCCGTGCGCATATAACTGATGAGGCCAACCGAGCCTTCCGAGCCAAGTTCAACGCCCTCATAAAGTTGCTGGGCGAGCATCATGGTTCGCTTGACGCTGAAGCGCAGCTTGCGTGATGACTCCTGCTGCAGCGTGGAGGTGATGAACGGAGCGACCGGGTTGCGGCGTTTTTCCTTCGTCCCGACCGATTTGACGGTGAACTTCGCGCCATCGAGATCCGCTACGATGCCGGTCGCATTGGCTTCGTTCGGTATTTCCGCCGCATTCTCGCCGAGGCGGATCAGCCGGGCATCGAAGGCTGGCGGCTTCTTCGCCGAAAGATTGGCATCGAGCGTCCAATATTCCTGTGACTGGAAGGCGCGAATCTCGCGCTCACGCTCGACGATCAGGCGTACTGCTACGGTTTGCACGCGGCCCGCTGAGAGGCCACGGCGAACCTTGTCCCAGAGCAGCGGTGAAATCTTGTAGCCCACCAGGCGGTCGAGAACGCGCCGGGCCTGCTGGGCGTCCACCAGGTTGACGTTCACCGAGGTCGGTTTTTCGAACGCCTTCTGGATGGAATTTTTTGTGATCTCGTTGAACATCACCCGGAAGATTCGAGGGGTGACGGCGGTCTTACCCTCTTTGCCGGGCTTCGGCTTGAGTTCCTCCTGGAGATGCCAGCAGATGGCCTCGCCCTCGCGATCGGGGTCGGCGGCGAGGTAGACGTCGTCGACCTTTTTCGCGGCATCGCGGAGTTCCTGAATCAGTTTCTTCTTGCCCTCAATGACTTCATATTTCGGGCGGAACCCGTGATCGACGTCTACGGCGAGGTCACGTTTGGGCAGATCTTTGATGTGGCCGATGGAAGCTTTGACCACATATTGCTTGCCCAGATACTTACCGATTGTTTTTGCCTTCGCCGGTGACTCGACGATTACGAGAGCTTTTGCCATATCAGAAAAACTGCCTTATCAGAATAAACCACTGCCAGGGCGGATTCGGCTGGCCGGGACCGCCGATCCCCGCCGGCAGCGCCGAATTTACCAGACCTTGACGAAGTTTCTGCCGGGAAGCTGCCGGACCATACCGAGCATTTCGAGCTCGAAGAGGGCAGCGATAATCTCGGACGGCGGAATCTCCTCCATCGTTTCGACCAGTGTGTCGAGATGAACAGCGGAATCCGGCTTCAATCCGCTCAGAACCTGCTGGGCGATCCGTTGGTTCGGCCCGGTCAATTGAGATGCGGGATTGGGGGCAGAGGATTCGTCGCCAGGCGTAAGTCCTTGATTCAGAATGCGTTGTCTTCCGGCGTCAATCAGCCGGCGTTGGGCCGCCGGGGGAAGATCGACCACCACGTCGTTCCAGTCCTGAACCAGTTTTGCGCCCTGTTTGATGAGCAGATTCGGACCCCAGCTCATCTGGGAAGTGATGTTGCCGGGGACGGCGAAGACCTCGCGGCCCTGGTCCATGGCGAGGCGGGCGGTGATGGAGGATCCGCTGTACTGTGCTCCTTCGACGACCAGCAGTCCGGAACTGAGGCCGCTGATGATGCGATTGCGGATGGGGAAATTCTGGGGAAAGGCGGTGGAACCCATGGGGAACTCGGAAACGATGAGACCGCGGGCGGCGATCTCGGAGGCCAGTTTCCTGTTTTCCGAAGGATAGACGACGTCCACGCCGCAGCCGAGGACGGCGACGGTGTTGCCCTCCGCGGCGAGCGCAGCCTTGTGGGCGGCGGTATCGATGCCGCGGGCCATTCCGGACACGATGGTGAGGCCGGCGCGGGCCAGATCGCCCGCAAGGCGTTCGGAGGCGGCGATGCCATAGGCTGTGGGACGGCGGGTGCCCACCAGGCCGAGACAGATGGAATGGAGCAGTTCCCGATTGCCGCGCGCGAAAAGGATGGGAGGCGGATCGAAGATGCTCTGGAGGAGCTCGGGGTAGCCGGGCGAGCCGAGAGTAATTAAGGATGCGCCGGCGGTCTTCATCTTGTTCTGCTGGGCGGCGGCTTCCTCGAAACTGCAGCCGCTCGAGACGGAACGGGCGAGACCGCCGTTCAAGCCGGCGTCTTCCAGTTCGGAGGCGCTGGCGCGGAAGATCGCCTGGGGGGTGCGGAAGCGTTCCAGCAAAATGCCGGAGCGCCGGGTACCGAGGCCGGGGACCATGCGCAGGGCGAGCCAGTAAAGCTCCTCGTCGTCAGTGAGCGGGGCTGCGGTGGCGACCGGCAGGGAAGCGACCCCCGGCTGCACGGGCTGCGGAGGGTTGGCGGAGAGACTCATGCATAAGATAGGTCAGCGCGGGAGCAAACATTCTCATCGTGAAACGTGATCCGTCGTGGTTTGAGGGCGTGGAGCCCGAGCTGGTATTCATTGCAAAAAAGCTGCGGCAGGCCACAGCGCTCGAAGGAATTTTCGATGAAGCGGGGGTGGATTATGGCGTGGAAGCCGACGAATATCTCGGGGGATTTATTTTCCGGACCACCCGTGTGGGCGCGTTTTTCTATGTGAGGCCGGCGGACCGGGACCGCGCCGAGGCGGTGATGCTGGCGCACGGGTTTGTGCCGGCGAAGAGTGTCGCATGAGCCGACCGGAGCGGGCGGCACAGGATTCAGGCCTCCGCAGGGTTCGAAAACGGCTATCCCGGGGCGCTGGGGCTCGGCACCGGCCTCCAGGGCGGCTTGCACCGCCATAAAAAGGCGGCCGGGCTGAGGGTTTCCGGATATACGATGGTGGAGCAGTTTCCGAGGCCCATGGCAGAAATAAGAACCGCAAGACGCAAACTCCCCGCCATTGACTCCGCGGCGTTCGCGCCGCCGCCGGCGGGAGATCACCCGTTGAAGATCGTGGAGTTCCGCGCGTGGCGTGTGAAGGAACCGGCGTCGAACCGGCGCTACACGGTGGTGCGGCTACGCGCGCAGGGCGGAATTGCCGGCTATGGCGAGGGCGGCCCGGCGGTGGCCAGCGAAATCGCGGCGGCGCGGACAGTGACCATGAATCGGCGGGCGACGGAATCCGAATTCATCCGGGCGGCTCTGCGCCGCACGCCAGCGCTCGAAGCGGCGGTGAACAACGCCATGCTCGACGTGGTGAGCCGCGCGAAGGATATGCCGATTTACCGGTATCTGGGCGGACCGGTGCGGTTCAAGGCGCGGCTGCTGGGGCATCTGGAAGGCGCAACGCCCGCGGACTCCGCGCCATCGCTCGAACGGGCGAAGCGGCAGGGCATGGCAGCGTTCACCACGGCCGCTCCGCTGCGCGATTCGATGATTCCGCTGCAATCTTACATCGACGTGGTGGCGAAGCACTATGCCGATATGCAGGCGCTGGCGGGGCCCGCGGGCGAATGGGTGCTGGACGGCGCGGGAGCGATGACGCCGGGCGATGCGGCGAGCGTGGCGAATGCGCTCGAGCATGCGCATCCGATCTGGTTCGACGAACCGACGGGCGTGGCGACGCCGGACGCGCTGGCGAAGATTGTGGAGGAATCCGTGATGCCGATCGGACTGGGCCGCAACATCACCGACATTGTCGAATTCCAGAGGCTGCTGGCGAGCGGGTCGGTGAACATCGTGCGGCCGGATCTGGGACTGAACAGTCTGGCGAAGATCAGGCGCATTGCCGCGCTGGCGGAGACGCACTATGTGGGGATAGCGCCGTTTCACAACGGGGGGCCGATCGGCACGATGGCCGGGCTGCATCTGAACGCGTCGCTGATTCAGGCTTATGCGCAGCAGGTTCCTGTGCCGGCATCGGACCGGGACGCCGCGATGCGCGCGGAGATTACCTCCGGGCTGAAGGAGAAAGGCGAAGACGGCTTCTTCGCGCTGATCAATCGCCCGGGGCTGGGGTTCGAGGTGAACGAGAAGGCGCTGGACGCCGCGAGCGAGGAGCGCATATGAGACGGCGTGAACTTCTGACGACGCTTGCCGCAGGGGCCGGCGCGCTGGCGGCGGCGCCCGGAGGACGGCGCGCGAATCCGACGCCGCTCGCCGATTGCGGCTGCTCGCTGCAGATCCGAAGCGCGAAGGACAAGCCGCCCGGCGAAGCTGCGTTCCGGGATGTGACATCGAAGCTGCGCATCACCAACATGCGCGTGTTCGGCGTGACGCTGGACGAGCGGATCGCGCAGGCGGACCGGCCGTATGTGTTCGTCAAGATCGAGACCAATGAGGGCGTGACCGGCTGGGGCGAGGCGACGCTCGAAGGCAAGGCGAGCGCGGCGATGGCCTGCGTGATGGACCTGAAAGACCTGATCATCGGCTGCGATCCCATGCAGGTGGAACATCTTTACCAGGTGATGTACATCGGCAGCTTTTATCGCGGCGGTCCGGTGCTGGGGTCGGCGATCTCGGGCATCGACCAGGCGCTGTGGGACATACGCGGCAAAGTCATGAACATGCCGGTGTATGAACTGCTGGGCGGCCCGGTGGACCCGCGCGGGGTGCGCGGTTATTACCACGCGGACGTGTGGACTCTGGAGGCTGCGCGCGAACTGCGCGACAAGACCAAAGCCGCGGGCGTGACAGCGCTGAAGTTCCAGCTGCCCGATCTGCTGGAGTGCGTGGAAACCAATGCGAAGATCAAACGCGCGGTGGGGCACATGGAAATGCTGCGCGAAGGCCTGGGGCCGGACATCGACTTCGCCGTCGATTTCCACGCGCGGCCCACGCCTTCAGTGGCGTCGATCATCCTGCGGGAGATCGAGCCGCTGCACCTGATGTTCGCCGAAGAGATTTGTCCGCCGGAAAACGTGCGCGCCATGGCTCGCGCGGTACGGCATTCGACCACGCCGATTGCGACAGGGGAGCGGCTGATTGCCTCCTACGGGTATGCGGAACTGATCGACATGGGCGTGGTGGACGTGCTGCAGCCGGACATTGCGCATGTGGGCGGAGTGACAGCGCTGTGGAAGGTTTCGGCGACGGCCGAGGCTTCGGGAATCCGCATGGCGCCGCATGCGTGCGAAGGGCCGATCGGGGGCATCGCGAGTCTGCATGTGGACGCCGCGGGGCCGAACTTTCTGGCGCAGGAGATCTGCGGTTTCGTGCAGGCGGACCAGAAGAACCGGGTGTGGGAAGACCTGCTCGGATTCCCGGCCATGCGCATGGTGGACGGGCGGTATCCGCTGCCGACGCGGCCGGGGCTGGGCGTCGATATCAGCGAAACGGCGCTGAAGAAGTATCCGTTCCAGGGCACCCGGCCGTTCGTGATGGCGTTTCACGAAGACGGGGCCGTGGCGTCGCTGTGATGGGCGCGGTCAGTTTTTGAGATGGCGATCGAAGAACGCGATCATGAGCTTCTCGGCCCGTTCTTCATCTGCGCCCTTGAAGCCGTGATCGGCGCCGTCGATGGTTTCCAGTTCCGCTTCCACGCCGGCTGAGAGCAGGCGGTCGATAATCCACACGGATTGCTCGTAGTTGACGTAGCGGTCTTTCGTGCCCTGAATGGCGAGTGTGGGGGCGGCGTCCGGCGTAACCCAGTTCAGCGGGCTGGCGCGCAGATGCGCTTCGCGGGCGTGGGCGAGATCACCGCCAAGGAACAGCGGAAGGACCTCAGCGGCATCAACGCTGCGGCCATAGGATTTGGTGAAGTCCGAAGGGCCATACATGGAAACGACGCATTGCACGCGGCTGCTTTGATCGCGATTGGGGCCGTTGCCTTCGAACTCGGGGACATTGGCGGTGACGCCGAGGAACAGGACCAGATGGCCGCCGGCCGAACCGCCGGTGACGCCAATGCGCCCGGGATCGATGGCGAGCTGCTTCGCGTTGGCGCGAAGATAACGAACCGCGGCTTTCGTGTCGTAGACGGCGGCGGGGAAGGGCGCTTTCGGCGCGAGACGATAGTCTGCCGTGGCTGTGACGTAGCCGAGCTGCGCCAGACGGATGCACTGCTTCGTATATCCCTTGCGCGACCCGGCCCTGAATCCGCCTCCATGGATGAAGAGAACAGCCGGGTGAGCGGCGCCATCGGCCGGCTGAAAGATATCCATGACCTGCTGCGGGTCCGCCGTGTCGTAAGCGACATTCGGCTGATAGCGGATGTTATCGGGAATATTCGGTGGTGCAGTCTGGCTGCGCGCAGGCGTTAATGCGAAGGATGCCAGCGCGAGGACGATCAGGGCGTGCCGGTGCATGGCTGAGTATCATATCGCGCAGCGATGCACCGGTGAAGCGAT
>DAIDJK010000060.1 GCA_027450225.1 Bryobacterales bacterium
CGGGCCCTGGCTTGGGGAAAGGCGCTGCGAGAGCGGGGGATTTTGGCCGCCGTGGTGCCCCTCGTCCATCGACGAGCGCACGTGGCCCGAACTGCGAAATCGGCTGGAGGCATCAAGCGATTTCATTCTCGCGCGGATCGAGGCGAGCCGGGGTTTGGCGGCGGCCGGTATGGCGGATCCAAATGGCAATAGACGCGCGCACCTGCTGGCCGCCCAGGACTGGGCCCGGAAAGCGTTGTTGCTGGATCGCAGCGATGAAGAAGCCTGGTATCTGGCCGGACTGATTGGGCAGGCGCTTGGGGATGGCAATTCGACGACATATTTTGCCGAAGCCTGGCGGCGGCCTGGACCTTCGCGGGAGGATGCCAAATCGCAATTGAGCCGCGTTTTTGCGGAGCGCGGGGCGGGCGGAGAATCCTTCGAGCAGTGGGTCAGCGGATTGAAGGCAGTTCTTGCTGAAGCTGGAATTTTGAAAGCCCCGCAGCACCAGGATAGCCGTGAATATGCGGGCTCGGCAGTCTGCGGCGGGTGCCATGCCCGGGAGTACGAATCATGGAAACAGACCGGGATGGCCCGCATGTTCCGGAAATATGAAGCGGGCATTGCTCCCAGCGACTTTTCCGGTCGCGCGATATTCCGCGATTCCGAAGGCAGACCGGCCGCAAGGCCATACACGGAACATGGCAAACCGTTTTTTTCCGTGCGCGGTCTGGATGGGGCGTGGTCGGCGTATCCGGTGGATTACGTGATCGGATCGAAGTGGCAGCAGGCCTATGCGACGCGGTTTCCCGATGGCCGCATTCAGGTGTTTCCGATTCAGTTCAATCTGGCGAGGGGCGCCTGGGTGGATTATTGGGAGCGCATCGATCCGCCCGGTTCAGCGCGCGCGAGCGTGGAGCGATTTTCGAGCGGCGTCTCCACTGCGACTTACCAATCGAACTGCGCGCCGTGCCACACAAGCCAGTTGCGACTGCCGAACGGCGAGGAGCACGCGGCGACTGCTGAGTTTGCCGAGGGTGGTATCAACTGCGAGATGTGCCACGGACCATCCGCGGCACATGTGAACGCGACGCGGTCGGGCGCCAGCGCAGCAGCGGCGGCATCGCAGTACCCCGTGCGATTCAACCGGTTGACGGCGGCTGAATCGGTGGCGATCTGTTCGCAATGCCATATGCAATCGGCCGTTCGGATGCCGGAGGAAGGCGGCGCGGTGAACTTTGCGGAATCGGGCGGAAAATTCTATCGAGCATCGCTGAACCGCCCCTATGTCGATTTTTCCCGGCAGGCGTTTTACAAAGACGGACGTTTCCGGGTGACCACGTTCATCGTCGAGTCGTTCGTAAGATCGGCGTGTTTTCGAAAGGGCGGCGCGAGTTGCGCCTCCTGTCATGATCCGCATCCCGCGGACGCGGCGGAGAACCCGGTGTCGCTCAAATTCCCCGCAGACAGCGATGAGATGTGCCTGCAGTGTCACCTCTCATACCGGGCCAGAGCCGGCGCGCATACGCATCATGCGCCGAGTTCCCGCGCGAGCCGATGCGTCGCGTGCCATATGCCCCGCATCATGGAGGCGGTGATGTTCAGCGCGCGCTCCCATCAGATCGACGATTTGCCGGACGCGGCGATGACGGAGCGCTTCGGGCAGAAGCAAAGCCCGAATGCATGTCTGATCTGCCATCCGGACAAGGACGTGCGATGGCTCGGCGAGCAACTGGCTCTATGGCGGCGATGATGCGGAGTGGCATACTCTCGGACTTGCACGGGTTCGTGAACAGGACGCTGAGCCGGCGCGAGGCGCTGGCACTTATCGCGGGATCAACCATGGCGGGTGCGACGGCGCTGGGCCAGGGCGTCTCCTCGCGAGGAGTCAAGCCGATGCCGCGCGGCAAGCCATCCGGCATTCCCTTTCGCGCAAAGCTGACCGATGTGGCTGCGCAGGCCGGCCTTACTCATCCTGTAATCTATGGGCCGGCGGATCACAAAGACTACATTCTCGAGACCGTGGGCTGCGGCGTTGCATTCATCGACTACGACAACGACGGCTGGCAGGACCTGTTCGTGCTTTGCGGGACGCGACTCGACGGCGATCCGGCGGGAGCCACGAATCGTCTTTACAAGAATAATCGAGACGGTACATTTGTCGACGTGACCGCGAAAGCGGGGCTGTTACGAACCGGCTGGGCGTCAGCCGTCACCGTAGCGGACTACAACAACGACGGATTCGACGATATTTTCATCACCTACTGGGGCCATAACGTTCTTTATCGGAACAACGGCGATGGCACGTTCACCGACGTGACGAAAGAAGCCGGGCTGGCGGAGGAAAAGGCGCACTGGT
>DAIDJK010000061.1 GCA_027450225.1 Bryobacterales bacterium
TACGACGCGCCGATTGATGAAGCGCGCATTCGCGTTCCTCGAACCGACTTCGGGATTGCGTTTGCCGTCGCCGCGCGCGGTGATCTGGTTGGCATTCGCCCCATAATGCTGCAGGAACTGAGCGACGGCGTTGGCGCGCCGCAATGAGAGCCGGTCGTTGTAGCGGTTGGAGCCGATCTGATCGGCGTATCCGACGATCGTGACCTTGTAATCCGGATGCGACTTCAGCAGTTGCGCGAGCCGCAGCATGCTGGGAAATCCGTCCACGAGAACGGACTGGTTGAAGGCGAAATTGATCTCCTCCCAATCGTCCGGTTTGGCGCGCGTGTCAATTCCTTGTGCGTAGATCGCCTGAGCGAAAAACGCCGCCGCGAACAGAGCCGGCAGCAGTCTCCTCATCTTCGATGCTCCTCTCGCATTTGAATCATTTTTGCTTTAAAAATAAAGACCCTAAGTTGTCGAGTTACAACAATGCTTTCAGCATAGACACGGATCAGCGCGGCTTCCAAGTTCGGGAGTATTCGCCCGCACACGCCTGAGGTTGTGAAACGTGCGATTTACGGGGCGCACGAGCAGCGAATGGGCGCTTCCATACGCGAAGGCAGGTTGACGGGCGTACACAATCCGGAGTTACTTCCGGACTAAGTCAAGTTATGAGGCCGATTTAGTTCGATAGGACTCATTCGCGGCCGGCGCGCCGCGCTCCGCGCCTGGCGATCGCATGCCGATACGATGAAAACGTGATTGTGACGGGCGCGGGAATCATCGGCCTCGCATGCGCGTGGCGATTGCGGCAGAAGGGTTTCAAGGTGACCATCTTCGATGCCCGCGAGCCCGCTTCGGAAGCGAGCTGGGCGGCCGCGGGAATGCTGGCGCCGGGCGGCGAGATCGACCGCGACTCCGCCCTCGCGATACTGGCGATGCGCAGCCTGCGCGGTTATCCCGATTTCGTGAGAGAACTCGGGCAGGATACCGGAATGCCGATCGACTTCCGGCAATGCGGCGCCTTCGAAGTGGCGGCGACGAGCGAGGAGTTCGAGGCGCTGTGCGCGAAGGCGGAGCGGCAGCGGGCAGCCGGGATCGAATCCGAGAGGGCCACATACGGAGCGATGGAAGCGCGGTTCTACGCCGCTGACGCGATGGTGGATCCGCGCCAGGTGAACGCGGCGCTGCGGCGGGCGTGCGAGCGAATGGGGTGCGTGGTGCGCGCCAGCGAACCGGTGGAAGAGATTGCACCGGACGGGACCTCGGTGCGCACGGCGCGCGAAACGTTGTTCGATGATGACGGCGTATTGATCGCGGCGGGGGCATGGAGTTCGAGCCTCTGCGCGGCATTGCCGCCGACGAAGCCGGTACGCGGACATCTGGCGGCGTGGAGTCTCAAGCCAGGAACCTTGCCTTCGATCGTGCGGCGCGGCCACACGTACCTGCTGCAGAGATCGGGCGGAACACTGATCGCGGGAAGTTCGACCGAAGATGCCGGGTTCAATCGCGAGATCGACGGCGCGGTGGTGGCGGATATCCGGGAACGCGCGGCGAAACTGCTGCCGGCGCTTGCAGGCGTGGCGCCGGACCAGTGCTGGAACGGCTTTCGCCCGGCAATCGATTCGGCGAACGCAGCGCCGATCATCGGCAAAATCGGCGAGCGGCTGTGGGCGGCGGTGGGGCATTACCGGAACGGAATCCTGCTCGCGCCGGAAACGGCGAAGATGATCGCCGCAAGCATTGATCGAAGTTGATGGATTGAGCTGGCCGGGCGGCAGAGATCGCCGCGTTTAGTTCCAATGGGGGAAGGGATTGGCGGGCGCGGAGCGGCAGCCTTCGATGATTTCGGGAATGCGCTTCTTCCGCCGCAGGAGAGTTTCGAGAAGCCGCTCAAGAGCGGACATTTCATCGCCGATCCATTCGGGCGGGATGCGCCGAAGCGCCCGGTCGAGCACCTCTTCCGGGAAATTAAGGACGCGGCCGAGCCACGGCTCGAAATCGGCCATCGAAGTTACGGAATCGTAAACGCTGCGGCGCGGATAGAGACCCATGATGGCGGATTCGGGGAGTTCCCAATGCGGACCGTTGAAGACGAAACCGTTGTCGATCATGAGCGCCAGAAAGCCGAGTTTGCGCGGAGGGATGCCGGGTCTGGCGAGCCAGTCCTTCAACTGCGCGCGGAAGAAGATGGCCTGACGGCCGTCGGCGTTCGCGACCCAGCGATCGAAGACGAGCACGGCGCGGAACTGCTCGATATTGGCGATCTGGGCGAGAAGCGCGTCGGGAACGAAGTCGTAAATGGCCATGCGGTCGGGGTGCCCGGGGTGACGCGAGCCGAACGCCCAGCCTGGCTCGACTTCGATCCGGCGCGATCCGGCGCGGAGACAGACATCGGGATTGCTGGCGAGGAAGCGGG
The DNA here is from genome assembly GCA_027450225.1 of Bryobacterales bacterium. Lineage (GTDB taxonomy): Bacteria > Acidobacteriota > Terriglobia > Bryobacterales > Bryobacteraceae > BOG-234. Next base: position 2,402 of record DAIDJK010000061.1, read on the forward strand.
ATGAGATGGCGACGAGCGAGGTGGGTGGCGTTGCGATGCCGAGTTGGGCCAGTATCTCGGAGGCGATGGCCTCATTGATGAGAATTCTTCTGTGCTGGAGGTTATTCTGAAATTTGACGATGTAGAAATTGCCATCATCGGCTTCCACCAGGTGGGCCTGAGCGCCGCCGCGCATCCTGCGGACGAAACGGATGGCGCTTACGGGCATCGATGGAGGGGGAAGCTCGATTTTATCGTCGCCGCACAGGTGGCCGGCAGGGCCGCGGGTGTGGGCAATGGAAGAAACGAGGAGAACATCAGTTGACGCCCGAGGAGACGAAAGCCGCGCCAGACGCGGGAAAAGACGCATCGCGCAGCCGGGATGAAGTTGCGCTTGAGCTAATGAAGTTTATCGCGGTAACAACAGGATACGGGAAGGGATCAACAGCCGCCGCAGGTTTCTCCGGCAAACCCGCAAAGTCAGCCGAAGAGTATGCGGATGCGCTGATCCAGTTATTCGAGAAGTGCCGTTCCGTGGTGGCCAAGCCGGTCGCCGAATCGAAGTAGACAGCAGACCAGAAGGGCGGACAGGTCTGCCCGGAAGGGCGGCGGCCTGTCCGTCTTTCGATTCGATCAGCGGCGGCCCTTTTTCGCCGCCTTTTTGGCTGGAAGTTTCCTGGCAGGAGCTTTGGTGGCCGCCTTTTTGATGGGCATTTTCGCGGCCTTCTTTGCCGGCGCCTTTTTTACAGCCTTTTTGGCAACCGCTTTCGTGATCGGCGCCTTCGCCGCTTTTTTCGTGGGAGCGGCCTTCTTCACCGCTTTTTTTGCAGCTGTTTTCGCCACCGTCTTCGCAGCTGCCTTGGCAGGGGCCTTCTTCGATACGGCCTTCTTCGATGCCACCTTCTTCGCTACGGCTTTCGCCGGTGCTTTCACCGCAGGGGCAGTTTTTTTCGCGGCAGGGGCGCTCGACGATTTCGAGGCTTTGCGTGCGGGCTTGCGCGCTGGAACCGGTTCCGCCTCGATGGTCTCGATGATGATCACGGCTTCTTCATCTTCATCCGCAGGCGTGCCCGACATCGGGCCACCCGAACCCTCGCCTGCGCCGCGCTTCTCGGCTGCGCCTCCGCTCTCCCCGGCGCTGGTGGAACCGTGGCGAGAAGGAGCCGGAGCGGGTTCAGCATCTTCTTCGTCATCGTCCTCGTCTTCGTCGTCGTAATCGTCGAGTTTCGAATCCGTCTCGTCGCTCTCGTCGTAATCGCGGAAATCTTCCATTTCGTCTTCGTCTTTCGGAGCGAGCTTCAGATCATCGAACATTCAATGAGCCTCCTGTTTCGGCGCAGTCATCATTAGCATACCCCTTTTTAAATTCTTCGCAACAGATGATTGTTGATCAGCACTCGAGGGCGGAAGCGGGGACAGAACAGGGCACGAACTTTGCGAAGACGCGGCGCGCGGAACCCTCCATCTGAGCGCACCCTGTGCTCAATAAAAAAAGAAAGGCCCGGCAAACTGCGCCGGGCCCGAGGACGGAAGGAGAGGAGAAACGAATTAGCGATTGAGTGTGCGTGAATGATGACTGAGCTGTGCGATGGAGCCGGCCGAGCGATGGAGTGGGCGAGTGGCCGAGGCCCGCGCGACGTGAACTTTGCGCCCCGCATTCGAAGCCGAACGCGCTGCCAGAAGCGACGTCGAACGATTCCGGGAATGCGAACGGCGCGAGGATCTGGCAGTCCGGGGCGCCCGAAGCGCGGATGCGGTTTCATGATAGGCCGCGGGGATCAGGAGCCGCTCGCCAGCATCCGGTTCCGCGCCCGTGATGTTATTCGCGTTCTCGATGGCGCTCAGCGAGGCGCGATACTCGCGCGCGATCTGCGCCAGCGTTTCTCCGGACTGGACGCGGTGCACGCGCCACGACGGGCGGCGATCCGCCGGAATCTGCTCGAGCGCGGCGCTCAGATTCTCAGCCGTTCCCTTGGGAACGCGCAATGCAAACGAGCCGGGGATCATGCCGCGAAGCAGCGCCGGGTTGAGCTGCTCAAGCTGGGCGATCGGGGTATCGGAAAGATCGCTGACGAGCGCGAGACTGGTCGGGGATTCGACGTTTACGGTATCGTATTCGACCGCCGGATCGAACTGCACCTGATCGAGACCGTATTCGTGCGCATTCTTCGACATGATGGTCATCGCGAGAATGATGGGAACGTAATTGGCGGTCTCGAGCGGGATGGCGTGGCGGGCGCGCAATTCCCAGAAATCGGCATAACCGGTGCGTTCCACGGCTTTCTCGATCGCGCCTGGCCCACAGTTGTAGGCGGCGATTGCCAGATACCAGTCGTGGAATTCGTTGTAAAGGTCGTGCAGATGGTGTGCGGCCGCGCGGGTGGCCTTTTCGGGGTCGAGGCGATCGTCAGAATACGGCGTCTGCATGAGGCCGTACTGGTTGCCCCGGAACTTCACGAACTGCCACATTCCCTCAGCGGCGGCGCGGGACACGGCTCGCGGCAGGAAACCGGATTCGGCCTGGGCGAGATGAATCAATTCCTGCGGAACGCCTTCCTCAGCCAGGATACGGGAAATCATGTCGCGGTATTTGCCGCTGCGCTCGATGCCCATTTCGATGGTCTTGTGCCCCCGGCCATTGAAGTAATTGATATAGCCAAGGACAATGTCGTTGACGACCAGCGGGAGGGCCGAAGACGTGCTGCCGACTTCGCTTGCCACCTTCGATTTCATCTTCGGGTCCACGGGGAACGTCATCTGGACGATGTCGTCGAGCGGAGCCTTGTCGAAACGAGGTTCGGAATCGGGCAGAGACGCGCCCATGCCGCTCATATCGAGCTGGCTGATGCCGTCCACCATATCTTCAAATTTGCGCTCGAACAGGTCCCGGTTGGTTGGATTGTCAGAAGCACGAAGCATCAGGTCGATGGACTGATCGAATGAGCCGCGAGCCTGGGCGAAATCGCCGGCACGGAAAAATTCCTTGCCCCTTTTGAAGCTTTCCTCCGCTTGCTGTACCAGAAGGTCGGAAGCGTTGGGCTGAAATGAGCCGGTGTGGCTCTCCCTGGTAAGTTGCTTGATGTAAGAGAGATGCTCGGTTTCGGCGACATCTGCGAGTGCGCCGGTGGAGGGCAGGTGAATCGCAGCCGGAGCGAAGAAGGAAGTTTGGAGATTCGATTGCTGGGCTAGGAGTAACGAGCTACATCCGCCGAGGAAAATACAAAAAAAAGTAGACGAGTACTTTCTAGCGTTCCAGGCCATTCTTCTCCTCGAGACAACACAAAGTCCGGGTTACGAGGACTCCCGGGCGCTCGGCCCGTAAAGCGACTCCTTCAGGCTACCCTGGACGTTACAACTGCGTCAACCCGCGTGCGTAAGGATACCGGGTCATCCCGACACATAGTCCGTATTGGTCCGACACGTGCAGTAGGGCAAACGCCCTACTGCCTCCTACAGAAAGAGGGCCAGCCGGTCGCTGATTGGCACCCAGCAGACCCTGTTTGAGGTTATTCGTCCTCGACTTCTTCCTCGCCCGTTCTCGCCGCTTTGGAGGCTGCGATGATTTTCTCCGCCTGCGGCTGGGGCACGAAATCATAGTGATCGAATTCCATGGTGAAGGAAGCGCGTCCCTGCGTCATGGACGTCAGATCGTTTTGATAATTCAGCATTTCCGCCATCGGCGCCTGGGCGCGGATGATTTGCGTTCCACCCTGTGTGTCCATGCCGGAAATGCGTCCGCGGCGCCCGTTCAGGTCACCCATCAAATCGCCTGCGAACTCGACCGGCGCCTGGATTTCGACGTTCATCACGGGCTCGAGCAACGCCGGTTTGGCCGTTTGCATGGCGTTTCGAAAAGCCTTTCGGGCGGCCAGCTTGAACGATAGCTCGGAAGAGTCCACGTCGTGGTAAGAGCCGTCGTACAGTACCACTTTGAAATCCACCATCGGGTAGCCGGCGAGGAAACCGCGCTCGGCGGCTTCCAGTATTCCTTTTTCCACCGCGGGAATATAGTTTTTGGGAATTGAACCGCCGAATATATCGTTGACGAATTCGAAGCGTGCGCCGCGCGGCAGCGGCTCCATGCGAATCCAGCAGTCGCCGAACTGCCCGTGCCCGCCGGTCTGCTTTTTGTGGCGTCCCTGGACATCGGCGGTGCCGCGGATGGTCTCGCGGTACGGAATCTTGGGCGCTTTGAGCGTCACGTCCACGCCATAACGCTTTTTCAGGCGGCTGACTGCGATTTCCACGTGCTGCTGACCAGCGCCGGCGACGAGGAATTCCTTGGTCTGCGGGTCCCGAAAGAAGCGGAGCGACAGATCCTCTTCGAGGATCTTGTGCAGCGCGTTGCCCATGCGGTCCTCATCGTTGCGGCTCTTCGCCTCGACGGCGAAGGCGATCGACGGCTCCGGAACCGTAACCGCCGGGAAAACCACAGGCGACGATTTATCCGTAAGGGTGTCGCCGGTCAGGGTGTCCCGGAGTTTGGCCACCGCGCCGATATCGCCGGCATGGAGTTCGTTCACCGGTACGAGCGTTTTGCCCACGGGCGCGCTGATGTGCGCCAGCCGTTCGGCGCTGCCGCGGTTCAGGTTCTGCAGATTTACATCATTTCGGAGACAGCCGGAAATGACCTTGAAGTAGCTGATGCGTCCGGCGAACGGGTCGGCCGTGGTCTTGAACACGTACGCGGCGGCAGGCTCGGAGTCCGTGGGCTTGCGCTCGATCTCTTTCCCGTTCAGGGTCAGCTTCGTCGCCGGGCGATCGCACGGAGAGGGGAATGCCTCCACAAAAAGGTCCAGCAGGCGGTCCGTGCCGATATTGTGAATTCCGGACATGCACAGCACCGGAAAGACGCGTGTCTCGCGCATCTCCTCATCGAGGCCCCTGATGATGTGCTCTTCGGGAAGCGTGCCTTTCTCAAAGAATTCCTCCATCAGATCGTCTTCGCCCTCGGCGACCACCTCCACAAGCTCTTCGTGAGCGTGTTTGGCGGCTTCGGCGTACTCGGCCGGGATCTCGGACTCGACGCCTCTGCCGTTTCCGTCGAGCGGATAGGTATAGGCCTTCATCCGGATCACATCGATGATGCCCTTGAAGTCGCGTTCGGCGCCGAGTGGCAGGTGAATCGGGATCGCGCTGCGGCCGAAGCGGGCGTGGATGGACTCGAGCGCGCGGTCGAAACTGGCGCGGTCGCGGTCGAGTTTCGTCACCAGGATGGCGCGCGGCAGCGCCCGCTGCTCGCCGTATTCCCACATTTTTTCGGTGATGGCCTCGATGCCGGCGGTGGCATCCACCACGATGACCAGCGCGTCGGCCGCGATGAGGGTGGCCTTGGCGTCGTTGATGAACATGTTGAAGCCGGGGGTATCGAGCAGGTTGATTTTCGTTTTGTTCCACTCGATCGCGGCGATGCCGGTGGAGATGGTGAGCTTACGATTGATCTCCTCCTCGTCGTGATCGGTGATGGTGTTTCCCTCGTCAACGCGCGTCAGGCGGCTGGACGCGCCGGACGTGAACGTGAGCCCGGCCACCGCCGAGGTCTTGCCGCAGTGGCCGTGACCTACAATGCCAACATTTCTTATGTCCTTTGTTTCGTATGTCTTCACGGATAACCTCCGTCGTTCGACCGGAATCGTATCACAGTTGAAACACTGGGCGGGCGATACGCGTGGGCACTTCGCCCTATAATCGGCGTAGTGCTGAATCTCCTCGAAGAGATCCAGTTTCGCGACCCTGTTCGCTCGCGCCCTGAACTGGTTCTGCTGGATAAATTGCCCGCGCCCGCGGCACGGATCGCGACAGCGCTGCTTCCGTCGCTGCCCAATCCGGACGACGCGCTCCATTACCTCAAACGGCTGGCGGACGAGGATGGCGGAGCTTTGCGCAGGCTCGCGACCGAAAACAACGGGCTGCGGTACGCGCTGACGATTTTCGCCTACAGCCGGTTTCTCGCCAAGTCGATTCTTCGGAATCCGGACTGGATTCTGGAACTCGCGTCGGCGGGCGATCTGCACCGGGGCTTTCTCGAGGATGAATACGAATCTCAGCTGCGCGAATTCCTGGGCGGGAGCGCAGATCCGGCGCGCTTCGCGCTGTTCCGCCGCAAGCAACTGCTGCGCATTGTGTTGCGCGATGTGCTCAGGTTCGCCGATCTGTCGGAAACGACGCAGGATTTATCCAACCTGGCGGACGCCATTCTGAACATCGGCTGGCGGCTGGTTCGCGAAGAAACGGCGCGGGAACTGGTTGAGTCCGGAGCGAAGGGCGGCGCGCTGCCGGAATTTTCCGTCATTGCGCTTGGCAAACTCGGCGGCCGGGAACTGAACTACAGCTCCGATATCGATCTGATGTTCTTATATTCGGGCGCGGAGCCGGAGATCACCGCGGCGGCCGGGCTCAGCACGAGGGAGTTTTTCAAGGCCGCGGCGAACCGGCTGACGGAACGGCTGGGCGCCTATACAGCGGACGGTCTTTGCTATCGCGTGGATCTGCGTCTGCGGCCGGATGGGCGTTTCGGTGAAGTCTGCCATTCGCTTGAAGGCGCGAAGAAGTATTACGCGACCCGAGGGCGGGACTGGGAACTGCAGATGCTGATCAAAGCGCGCGTCTGCGCCGGCGATGCCGGGCCCGGCCGGGCGCTGCTCTCCTGGGTGGAGCCGCTGATCTACAAAACCAGCACGGATTTCCAAACGATCGAATCGGTGTCGGAAACCCGCGCACGAATTCACGAGAAACATCAAAAGCGCCGGAATACAACCATCGACGTGAAGCTGGCTCCGGGCGGTATCCGGGATATCGAGTTTCTGGTGCAGTGCCTGCAGCGGCTGTACGGCGGGCGCGACAAGTGGGTGCGGCACGGCGGCACGCTGCTTGCGCTTTCTCGCCTGCGCGACAAGGAACACTTGTCGGTTTCCGAGTATGCGCGTCTTGCTTCCGCTTACCAGTTCCTTCGAAACCTCGAACACCGGCTGCAGTTCGATGAAGACAGGCAGACGCACTCGCTGCCGCGTTCGATGGAAGATCTCGATCTGCTGGCGCGGAAGATGGCGCACGGGTTGCCGGGAATGCCGAGCGCGGGGACTCTCGAAAGAGAACTGGAGCATCACCTGTCGAACGTGCGGAATCTCTATGACCGCGTGATCCACACGAGAACGCGCCTGGAACCGAGCCCCATGCCGGCGCCCATGGGTACGGCCTCACAGGATGGCGCGCCGGCGGCTGACGCTCACCGGCCTGAGTTTCCCACGGCGAATCTGAAGCGCTATCTTGACGGTCGCGCGCCGGAACTGGTGCGCGCGCTCGAGAACGCGGGCATCACGCGAAGCCACGAGAGTTTCGAGTCTTTTCTCGAAAAGGCGCTTGAAAATGGACGCTGGCTCGACATGCTGGCTCGAAACCCCGAGCTGACGCGCGCCACCATCGATCTGTTCGAGCACAGCCAGTATTTCGCCGACCAGCTTGTTCGCCACCCCGAGTTGCTGGTGGAAGTGGAGCAGGCGTGCGGCGCGAAACAGGGCCGGACGGGCTTCGATCCGCCGCGCGATGCAGCGGGGCTGCGCCGTTTCTTCCGCGAGCAGATGGTGCGCATCCAGAGCGACAGCGTGTATCATCGCGCGCCAATCTTCAAGACGTTGAAGCGCACCTCGGATCTGGCGGATTCCGTCATCTCGGCCGCGTATGAGATCGCGATCGCCGACGCGCGGGCGGCGCTGCCCACCGCGTCTCCCGATTACCAGCCGATCGACCAGATGGCCGTGATTGCGCTCGGCCGCCTGGGGATGCGCGAATTCGATCTGGCTTCCGACGCGGACCTGACGTTCCTGCTGCCGGACGCCGATGCCGCCGAGACCCAGTTCTGGACGGGCGTCGCCGAACGGCTTATCGACATCATCGGCGCGTACACCGGGGATGGGCTCATCTTCACGATCGATACCCGGCTGCGTCCGAATGGCCGCGAAGGCGCGCTCGCGCAGAGCGAGACGGCTTACCGGGAATACTTCGATCAGCGAGCGGAGGCCTGGGAGGGGATCTCGTGGATGAAGGCGCGCGCCGTGGCCGGCAATATCGACCGCGCGACGAAGTTCCTGAATCATCTGCAGGAACTCGACTGGCGCCGCTATGGACAGGGAGGAAGATCGCGGCCGGAACTGGCGAGGATGCGGTCGCGGCTGGAGAAAGAGCAGGGCGGCCGCAACCCTTTGAAGGCAGGCCGCGGCGGGTTCTATGACATAGACTTCGCCCTGATGTACCTTCGGCTAAAGGGCGGCGGCCTCTTCTACAAGGTGCTGAACACGCCGGAGCGCATCGACATCGTGGAGAAGATGGGTCATCTCGACCGGGAAGACGCGGATTTCCTCCGGAACGCGGCTGTCTTCTATCGCGCCATCGATCACGGACTGAGAATCGCGACCGGTCACGCTGAGGGCCGCCTGCCGACCAATCGCACGCAACTCGCGGTATTGACCGAACTGGTTCACCGGTGGACTCCGGCGGCGCTGCATGAAGGCACTCTCGAATCGGTACTGCGCCGCATCCGCCACCAGACGAGGGATTTGTTCGACCGGTTGTTCGGACAGGCCGCATAGCGCACGCTCTCGAAAGCTGAGCGACGATTGCACAGTGGTGCGCCGGCAATGCCGGCGTATGAAAGGAGGGCAGACGGCTTCATAACCGCTTGAAGCCGTTCTGCCGTGAACCACTGTTTACCGGCGCGCCATTTCGCCGCGCATCTGGGCGGCCTTCCGGTTTACATCCTGCTCGCCGATGCGCGTGAGGAGTTCGTCGGCCTGCTTTTCCTCGTTGAGGGTCTGCTGGAGAATTTCGACGATGTCGTTTCTGCCGAGCAGTTCGGCGAAATTGCGAAGCGAGCCATAGCATGCCACTTCAAAGTGCTCCACCTGATTGCCCGCGACAATGAGAGCCGCGTCGCGCAGCGCCGACGGATCGGTGTGCTTGATCATCTTCTGCGCTTCGTCAGTCATTTCTTCCACAACCTTGTTCGATCTGGATGAAGAGGATGTTTCGAGCATGGAGAAAATGCGCTCGATACGCCGCACATGCTCCTCGGTTTGCCGCTGGTGCTCATCGAAAGCCTGACGAAGCTGTGGCGAGGAGGACGCTTCGGCCATCTTCGGCAAAGCCTTTGTCAGCTGCTTCTCGGCATCGTAGATGTGTTCGAGTCCATTTTGAAAGAGTTGTTCGAAAGTTTCGATATCGCTCATGGTTCCATTCACTCCTTGATTTGATCGGCTGGCGGGTTGTTGGGGCCGGTCACGAGGAACGCCGCAAGCAGCATCCCAAAGCAGGTGGAAATTCCATCGGCGCACACTGTAACCTTGGCGTATTCCTGGTGACGGATGCGTTCGCGATACTTGCCCTGGCGATAACCGCGACTCAGGCCAGGCGACTTCTCGCCAGAGTGCTGTTCCTTTCATGCCAGCGTGCTGACGATCTTTCGCACGGGCGCAGCGAGGAGTTCGGTCGAGGGCGGACTTTCGGATCAGATAGACAACGTGCATCGAACCGGGAGATCGCCGGCAGTTGTCGCTCACGTCTGCCTCCAATGCCGCAACTGCGGTGACAGGATCCACGCCGTGAGGACGATCAATATCGTCATGGCTCCGCCGCCGGCCACGCTGGTGATTGGTCCGAGCCACGCCGCCGTCCATCCCGATTCCACCGCACCGAGCTGATTGGAGCAGCTGATGAATATGTTGTTCACGGCGAGCACGCGTCCCTTTAGCTGGTCCGGCGTGCGCGTCTGCACAAGAGTGCTGCGCAGAACAACGCTGATGTTGTCGAACGCGCCCGTGAGCGCCAGCATCACGAAAGACAACGCCAAAGATTTCGAGAGGCCGAAGACGATAGTGGCTGAGCCATACGCCGCAATCGCAAGCGCGAGCGCAACGCCCGCGCGCCGGATCGCCCGTCCGTGGGCCTGGGTGACAGCCATCAGCACGGCCCCGATCGAGGGAGCGGCGCGCAGCCAGCCCAGTGCGCGTACTCCGGCGTGGAGAATGTCCACCGCGAAAATCGGAAGCAGCGCCGTTGCGCCGCCGAAAAGCACGGCGAACAAATCGAGCGTCATCGCTGAAAGGATCAGTTTGTCGCGCCGGACGAATCGAATGCCTTCGAGCAATCGTCCACGTTGCGGCAGATGCGCCGTCTTCCCGGGCTCGCCGCGCGTCTGCATCGCAAGGAAGCAGCCGAGCGTGAGCAGAGCGCAGGCGACCTGCACGGAATAAACGGTCCGGCTGCCCGCAGCGGCAAGAATGATGCCACCGAGCGCGGGTCCGCTGACATTTGCGATCTCCATCGCGCTGCTGTTCCACGTGATCGCATTGGCTAACGCTTCAGGCTGGACCACTCGGGGCAGCAGCGCGCCGCGCGCCGGCCCCTGAAACGAGCGCGCGGATGCCAGAAAGAAAAGGACACAGTAAATGGCGGCGACGGAATGCGAAAAGATCAGAACCACCGACGCGGCGAGATAAAGGACCTGGGTCGTACGAAGAATCGCGCGCCGAGGATACTTATCGGCAATGCCGCCTGCGAACAGCGCAAACAGCAAAAACGGCGCTACCTGGACAAGCCCTACATTGCCCAGAACCAGCGCCGAATGCGTCTCAACATAGAGGTCCCAGCTGACAGCCACCGAAAGCATCTGGAGGCCGAAGCTTGCCAGAAAGGTACCGCCAAGAAGAAATCGATAATCGCGGGACCGGAACGATGCGTATGCGTCCAACTCTAGAGCTTGTCATGCTCCTCTGGACCACACATCGTCCGGTCCCCGCTCGCGACAAAAGCGCGGACCGGAGGCAGGACCAGGCCGCGCGACTCGGAATCGCGTCACGAGTTCGTGCGCAGCGGCGCGACTTCGAGCGGCGCCGACGCGTCGGAATTGACGGCCTTCAGTTCAACGCGGTGACCGTCGATCACGTGGGACCTGTAATGGACAAGTTTGCGCTTGCCGTTGATGACCTGATAGAGCTGTGGCTGGTAGTGGGTGATCCCACCGTCGGGCGCGATGACATCGAGGCCGCCATGGCCATTTTGAGTAACGCGCGCGGCATCCCGGAAATTCAAGGTGATCGTGCTGGCAGAAGCGGGCGCCGATGCGGCGTCGTGAGGGACAGCGGGGTCGGCCGCGAAGGCGGCGGCCGAAAGCGCGAGAACGCCAACGGCGGGAATCAAATGGAAGAACTGGATTTTCATTGTCCTGATTTCCTTCGGGAGCGCCCTTTGGGCCGCTCTGCCCATACACGCGCGAAACAATCGAACCCGGGATCAAAAAATATCGTCGATTCTTAATGAAATGAGCCCCATGCCTTCGCAAGGTACGCCTACGGCGAGTAATCACGATGTCACGCGTCTGCTATCGGACTGGAGCAACGGAGACCGGAACGCGCTCGATGAACTGCTGCCGCTTGTCTACGAAGAACTGAGGCGTCTGGCAGGCGCCTATCTGCGGAGAGAACGGGAACCGCGAACTCTGGAGAGCACGGCGCTGGTGCATGAAGCATTCCTGCGTATGGTGAATCAACGCGATGTGGAATGGCGCGGCCGTGCTCACTTCTTCGGCATCGCGGCGCAAATGATCCGGCGCATTCTGGTGGACCATGCGCGCGCGCAGCGCACGGCGAAGCGGGGTTCCGGAGCGATGCGGCTGGAACTGGATGAATCGATCGGCGCGTCACACCAGCGCGATCTTGATCTGATTGCTCTCGACAATGCGCTCAGCCGGCTGGCGGCGATGGATGAACGCCAGAGCCGGATTGTGGAACTTCGGTTCTTCGCGGGATTATCGGTGGACGACACGGCGGAGGTGATGGGCATCTCCACCGCGACGGTGAAGCGGGAGTGGGCTTCGGCGCGTGCGTGGCTGTTCCGCGAGGTGGCGTCCGCGTCGTGACATCGACTCGATGGCAGCGCGTGAAGGCGATCTTCGACGAAGCCCGAGAGAAGCCGGCTGCTGAGCGCGCGGCATTCATCGCAGCCGAAGCGAAGGGCGATGCGGAGATGATCGCCGAAGTCGAGTCTCTGGTGACATCGCTTGAGAGGGCAGGCAGTTTTATCGAAGAGATTCCGGCGGCTGCCGAAGCGGGCGACTACGAGATAGGAGCGAACATCGGTCCTTACCGGATCGTGCAGACCATCGGCGCGGGGGGCATGGGCACGGTTTACCAGGCTGTGCGCGTGGACGATCTCTATCGCAAGCTGGTTGCGCTGAAGGTGGTGCGCAAGGGTCTGGGCGGCGGCGTGGCCCGTCGAAGATTCGATACGGAGCGGCAGATTCTGGCGCATCTCGATCATCCGAGCATCG
>DAIDJK010000062.1 GCA_027450225.1 Bryobacterales bacterium
GGAATATTGATGTAGAACGCCCAGCGCCAGGAGTACGTATCGGTCAAATAGCCGCCGAGTGTGGGACCGAGCACAGGCGCCACAACCACGCCAAGAGCAAACACGGCCATGCCCAGGCCTCGTTTCTCCGGCGGGAAACTCTCGAGCAGAATGGCCTGCGACAGTGGCTGCAGCGCTCCCCCGCCCGCGCCCTGAACCGCGCGCGCGATGAGAATCATACCGAGGGAGGTGGCGGCTCCACATGCGAAGGACGAAATCGTAAAGATCACGATGCAGGTGATGAGGAACCGTTTGCGGCCGAATTTCAGAGAAAACCAGCTGCTGGCGGGGAGGATGATCGCGTTGGCGACCAGATAGCTGGTAAGCACCCACGTGGCCTCGTCGGTGGTGGCCGAGAGGCTCCCTGCGATATGCGGAAGCGCCACGCTGGCGATGGAGGTGTCGATGACCTCCATGAACGTGGGCAGCATTACGGAAAGGGCAATGAGCCACGGGTTAACGTCAGGTTGCTGGTCCGGCATCGGCGCGATTGAAGCGAGAACGACTGTACAGCGTTTTGGATGCCATTTTGCCGGAACGAGTCGCAGGCGGCTTGCGTGACTCCAGATTCAGAGCGTACACTCCAGATATGGATAAACGGATGGAGCGAGCCAGGCGCGATGTCGACGCCCTGGCCCCCGTGCCTCCGGATCGAAGGCGGGATCCGAAGATCCGGCGACAAATGTCGGGGCCGGCGATGCGTTCGTTTTTCCAGATCGCGTCCGCATGGCAGTTGCAGAACCGGGATCAGATGGCGCTGCTGGGATGGCCGGCCGAATCCACGTTTTTCAAGTACAAGGCCGGCGATGTGGGGACGCTCGGGTACGACATGCTGATCCGCATTTCCCTGCTCCTCGGAATCTACAAGGATTTGCACATACTCTATCCGGACGAGGCCCTCGCGGATCGATGGGTACACCTGCCGAACGCGAATGCGCTCTTTGGGGGGCGTCCGGCGCTTCAGTTGATGGTGGATGACGGAATCGACGGGCTCTATCACGTGCGGCGATTGCTGGATGCGCGGCGGGGAGGATGGAACTGACGCCGCCGGTCACGCGGATCCGTTGGCGGAATACCTGCCGGCTCATTCCCAGCCGCTATCCTTCCACCGGCATTCTGGATCGAATCGCCACACCCAAGGACCTCCCGGTCATCTTCGAGCTGGAATCGTGGACGAATGACAGAATTTCAGCCGAAATGGCTGTGTTGCATCGTATTCCTGCGGAGGAATGGGTGGCGGGCGCACAGGCCTCCGTGGTGATGGCGGCGTTCTGTCATCCGAAACCCGGCGGCGGCCGTTTCAACAGCCCTGATCGCGGCGCATGGTACGCCGCTCGGCGGCTCGAGACGGCGCAGGCGGAGATCGTGTACCATCGCGGGCGCGAACTGGCCGAAGCAGGCATCTTCGACGCGCGGCTGGAAATGCGTCTTTACCAGGCGGATTTCAATGCGGACTTCCACGATGTTCGCGCCATGGAAGGCGCTGTTTATGAGCCCACGAGCTATAAGGCATCTCAGGCGCTCGCAACCGAACTTCTGGACGCGGGGTCTAACGGGATTGTGTATCGAAGCGTGCGGCATGAAGGCGAATGCGTTGCGTGTTTCCGGCCCAAGGTGATCGCCAATGTGCGCCCGGGAGCGCATTATGAGTATGTGTGGTCGAGCGGCCATTCGCCCCGGATCCGGCGTTTAACAGAGACAGCAGTTTCGATATGAGCGCGTCAGTTCCCGTGTCTCCGGCCAGGGTTGCGCCTGCGAGCGGCGCTTCACGCTTCGAGGATGCGCAAGCTGCCATCCCCTGGTACATCTGGTTCTCGGTTTTCGGCGTTACATCGGCCATGATCGGCGTCCATTGGGACATCGCGTGGCATCGATCGATCGGCCGCGACACGTTCTGGACACCGGCGCATATGGCGATCCAGTTGTGCGGCGTGATCGCCGGGATCACCTGCGGGTACCTGATCCTCGCCACCACGTTTACCCGGTCCGCGCTGCGCGGGGTATCCGTCAACGTGCTCGGATTCCGTGGGCCGCTTGGCGCTTTCATTTGCGCGTGGGGCGGATTCGCGATGATTACTTCTGCGCCTTTCGATGACTGGTGGCACAACGCATACGGGCTCGACGTGAAGATTCTGAGTCCGCCGCATGTGGTGCTCGCGCTCGGCATGATTGCGGTGGAAATCGGAACCCTGGTCCTGATTGCATCCGCCAGGAACCGGGCGAGCGGAGCGGCTGCGCGCCGGAAACTGGAGTGGCTCGAGTTATATACGGCCGGGATGATTGTGGTGGCGCTGCTGGTGATGGTTCTCGAGTTCACGCATCGCGTTTTCCTGCACGCAGGGGCATGTTACCGGGTGGTGTCGATGCTGGTTCCCATCATGCTGGTGGGCGCATCGCGAGCGACCGGCGACCGCTGGGCCGCAACCAGAGTGGCCGGCATTTATTCGGCGTTCGTGCTTGGGCTGCTCTGGATTCTGCCGCGCTTCCCGGCACAGCCGAAGCTGGGGCCTGTGCTGCACGAGGTGCATCAGTTTATTCCCGCCGGATTTCCGCTGCTGATCATCGCGCCGGCGATAGTGCTGGACTGGATGTGGCCGAAAATGTCGGGATGGAATGCCTGGCGGTGGGCGCTGGTTACGGGGGTGGTGTTCGTTGTGGTGTTCTGGGCTGTTGAATGGCCGTTCGCCGATTTCCTGCAATCGCCTTACGCGCGCAATGCCGTGTTCGGCAGCGCCTATTACGACTATTTTCAAAGCCCGCAGGGATATGCGGCGACTTATCGCTTCGTGCCGGCCGACGCGCTTCCGGGGCACTTCCGCAATGAAATGCTGCTCGCGTTCTTCTGCGCGATTGTCACATCTCTACTGGGCAGAGGCGCCGGGGACTGGTTGAAGAGTGTCCGGCGTTAGACGAGCAGTCCTGTGTTTCGCGGCGCTCCTGATGATTGCCGGCTGCGTCTGGGCGCATGTGGGCAGTCCGGATATTTTCCTTCAGGGCAAGGCGGGACCGTATCCGGTGCTGGTGGCGGTTCGACCGCCGAATGTGATTCCAGGCGTGGCGCGGGTTGAGGTGCGTGCTCTCTCGGATGGCGTCAATCGCGTGGAAGTTTTCCCGACGCCGGTATCCGGTGAAGCGGCGAAACATCCGCCGGCTGCGGACCTGGCCCAGCGCTCGCATGCGGACCAGCATTACTTCGAAGCCTCCGTATGGCTGATGAGCCTCGGTTCGTGGGAAGTGCATGTCAGGGTGAACGGCGCGAACGGCTTGGGCGAGCTTCTGGTTCCTGTTCCAGCGCTGGCGCTGAAGACACGCGCCATGTCGTCGGGCGTGAGCTGGTTTCTCGCCTTCATGATGGTGTTTCTTACCGTCGGCATGGTCGCGATCGTCGGCGCCGGGGTACGCGAGGCGCAGACTGAACCCGGGTTAACGA
Source organism: Bryobacterales bacterium (assembly GCA_027450225.1). Taxonomy (GTDB): domain Bacteria; phylum Acidobacteriota; class Terriglobia; order Bryobacterales; family Bryobacteraceae; genus BOG-234. Next base: position 3,470 of record DAIDJK010000062.1, read on the forward strand.
GCAGGCCGTGGACAGCGCGGTCGCTGGGCGCGATGGCCGCCTCGTCCGCGGTGCTGCTGGGGACGCTTTGGATGGGCGGCCGATGGTGGGCTGAAGACGACGCGATCAACCGGCGGAAAGTTTATGTTCCGTTGAGCGCGGAGGCGACGCTCGACCACGCGGATCATATGAGCGTTCACATCATCGATCCGGGCTGGACGAAGCTGCGGCGGCTGGACGATCTCGTTCCCGATCACGGTCACCTGATGCATCTCTTCCTTGTGCGCTGGCCTGGGATGGATGAGGTATTTCATCTGCATCCCGAGCAACTGGCTGCCGGCTATTTCGGTCTGAACGTTCCCTCGCTGCCGGCCGGACGCTATCGTCTGTATTGCGATATCGTCCACGATTCGGGGATTCCCGAAACAGCGGTGGGCGATGTGAACTTGCCGGATGTGCAGGGCAAGCCGATGACGGGCGACGATTCCGGCGGCGCGATCCAGTTCGACGCCAACGAACTCGGCGGCGGCTACCGCATGGTGATGCTCGAGCCCCGCGGCGCCGTGCCGCCGACGCAGGTGGAGCTTTTCACTTTCGCGATCGCCGGTCCCGATGGCAAGCCCGTGAACGATCTGGAGCCGTATATGGGAATGGGTGGCCACGCGGAGTTCATCAAGACCGATGGCTCGGTTTTCGCGCATGTTCATCCTACCGGGTCGGTCCCGATGGCATCTGTTGAGGTCGCATCACCGGAGGCGATGATGCAGATGCATGGGATGAAGCCTGGCCCGACGGTTTCGTTTCCCTATGGAGTGCCCACCGCCGGCCATTATCGGATTTTCGTGCAGATGAAGCGCGCGGGAAAAGTGTATACGGGCGGGTTCAGGCTGGATGTGAAATAGCTTATTTGAAATCGTGTGAGCTCATGGCGGGCGCGGCCGGTTCAATCGCTTCGATGCGCCGCGCCAGAACATGGATCACGCCATCGACGTTCTGCATTTTGCCCTCAACCAGCAGATATGGCTGAGTGAGCAGAGTGACGCGGGAGTCCGCAAACATATCCGGCATCACGACGATGTTCGCGATGCCGGTCTCATCTTCCATGCTGAGGAAGACGATTCCTTTCGCAGTGCCTGGCCGCTGGCGCACGATGACGCAACCGGCCACGCGAACCATCCCGCCATTCGGAACCTTCGTGAGATCGCGCGCCGGCGTTACGCCCAGTTCATTCATCTCGGCCCGGCGGAAGTACATGGGATGACGGCCGATCGTCATGCTGGTTCCGTAATAATCGGCGGCAAGACGTTCGTCGATGGTCATCGGTTCGAGAGGGTGGCCGGGCGTTGTCTCCGGAACGCTTTCAAGCAGCGGACCGGCCGGCCGTCCCGCTCGCGCGGCTTTCCACAAGGCATCGCGGCGGTGGGCTGTTTCGAGCTTCGCCAGCGCTCCGACGCCGGCAAGCATCTCGAGTTCGCTCTTGCGCAACTCCGGCACACGGCGAGCGAGATCATCCACATCGATGAAGGGTTTGGCCGCCGCAATCGCCTGCCCTGCTTCGGCGCGCAGCCCGCGAACGTAGCGAAGTCCCAGGCGAAGAGCGCGCTGCTGGCCCTCGATCGTACACATCCAATCTGACACGTTCACATCCACCGGCAGCACACGCAGGCCGTGGCGCTGCGCGTCCTTCACCAGCACCGCCGGATGATAGAAACCCATCGGCTGGTTGTTCAGGAGCGCACAGGTGAAGGCGGCCAGGTAATGGCACTTGAGGTAGGCGCTGGCATAGGCGAGCAGCGCGAAGCTGGCCGCATGCGATTCGGGGAATCCATAGAGCGCGAATGAAGTGATGGACTGGACGATGCGGTCCTGCGTCTCGCCGGTGATTCCGTTTTTCGCCATCCCTTCGCGCAGTTTGATTTCGATGTCGCGCATGCGCTGCTCGGACCGCTTGAACCCCATGGCGCGCCGAAGTTCCTCGGCTTGGCCGCCGGTGAAGTTGGAAACGATCATCGCCATACGCAGCAACTGTTCCTGAAACAGCGGCACGCCGAGCGTCCTCTCGAGAACAGGCGCAAGCATCGGGTGCAGCGCATCCACCGGTTCCCTGCCCGCGCGGCGCGCGAGATACGGGTGGACCATGTCCCCCACGATCGGCCCTGGCCGGATCAGCGCGACTTCAACGACCAGGTCGTAGAACTTCTTCGGCTTCATGCGCGGGAGCGTCGCCTGCTGCGCGCGGCTCTCCACCTGGAACATGCCGATGGTGTCGCCTTTTTCGAGTGTCTGGTAGACTTTCGCATCGCCGGCGGGAAGGCGGCCGAGATCGATCTTTTCTTTCCAGTGATCGCGGATGAGAACCAGGCAGTCTTCGAGCACCGCCATCATGCCGAGACCGAGGAGATCGACTTTTACGATTCCCATGTCCGCGCAATCGTCCTTATCCCATTGAACGACCACGCGGCCCGGCATGGAGGCCGGTTCAAGCGGGACCACGCTGTCCAGCCGCCCCTGGCAGATGACCATGCCGCCGGAATGCTGGCCGAGGTGGCGCGGCATATCCTGCAGGCCGACGACGATATCCAGAAACTTCCGCACGCGCGGATTCGAAAGGTCGAGACCGGCTTCGCGAAACTGCTGATCCGTCGTGTTGTCCGGATCCTTCCAGCCCCACGCGGGCGCGAGGCCTGCGACTTTGTCGAGCGTGGAGGCCTCGAAACCCAATACCTTGCCCGCTTCCCGCGCCGCAAGACGCCCCCGATAGGTAATGACATTCGCTGTCATGGCAGCGCCGTGTCTGCCATAGCGATCGTAGACATACTGGATGACGCGCTCCCGCTGGTCCCCGCTCGGCAGGTCAATATCAATATCCGGCCATTCGCCGCGTTCTTCAGAGAGAAAGCGCTCGAAAAGGAGATCCATGCTCACGGGATCGACCGCCGTAATGCCGAGCGAGTAACATACGGCGCTTTTGGCGGCCGAACCCCGGCCCTGGCAGAGGATGCCCTGCTCCCGGCAGAAGCGAACGATATCCCAGACAATCAGAAAGTACCCGCCGAGTTTCAGCTTGTCAATGAGCGCCAGTTCGCGTTCAACCTGCTCGCGCGGCCGGCCTTCGTACGGCTGGTAGCGGCGCCGCGCGCCTTCATCGGTCATTTTCCAGAGGAAAGAGGAAATCGTCTCGCCCGGCGGCAGAGGGTATTCGGGGAATTCATACCCGAGGTCTTTCAGGGTGAAATCGAGGCGCGACGAGAGGATTTGCGTGTTGGCGATCGCCGCCGGTATGTCGGCGAACAACTCCTCCATTTCGCGCGCGGTTTTCAGATGGCGCTCGGAATTTGTCGCGAGCAGACGGCCGGCCGCGGCGAGCGTGGTTTTGTGATGCAGGCAGGTGAAGACGTCGAGCACCTCGCGCTGGCCGGGGGAGGCGTGGCACGCGCCGTTGGTCGCGATCAGGGGCAGCCCGATGGACGCCGCGATCGCCACCGCCGCCTGATTTCGAGCTTCCTCGGCGCGATCGAAGTGCCGCTGCAATTCGACGTACACGTTCTCGCGGCCGAAGAGGCGTACCAGCCGCTCGGCGGAATCCCTCCCGGTTCCGTTGCCAATTCCGCGAGCCAGCGGACCCTCTTCCCCGCCCGTCAGACAAACGAGGCCGCGGCTGAATTCGGCGAAATCGTCCATCGTCGCGGCGGCTTCGCGCCCGGGCTTCGGATTCTTTGTTCCTTCCCGCAGCTTCATGCGGGTGATCAGCCGGCAAAGGTTTCGATAGCCTTCACGGGTTTCGACGAGCAACGTGTACCGGCTGCCGTCGGAAGCGGAAACCTCGGCTCCGACGTGCGCCTGGATAGCGTACTTCTTCGCCGCCGTATGGAATCGCGCTGAGCCATAAACGCCATCGACGTCGGTGAGCGCCATGGCTGGATTCGCCAGGTTCTCCTGTGCGTACGCGGAACAGATGGCGGCGTACTCTTCGGGAATTGAGGCGCCGCGCAGAAAACTGAACGCGGATCGGGCGTGCAGTTCGACATAACGCGGGGACGACATGGAGAGAGGAACTTGCTTTATTTTCGCAGGCGCGGGAACCTCGCCCATTCAGGCGATGGTTGGGCACGGCCACCGCGCGGTGCTTTGTGGCCGGAACGGACGGTGCAGCAACGGAAGATTGAAGTAAAAAGGGATCGGCGCCTGAGGCGCCAAAAATGAAAAGAGCGTGACAGTGCCAGGGACAAAAGTGAAATGAGCCTGGCAGTGCCAGGGACAAAAATGAAATGAGCCTGGCAGTGCCAGGCTCAAGGCGACAAGTGCGGGGTTTAGAGGGTTCTTATGGTTTGCAAGAGGTGAATTTTAGAGAGGGGTTTGTTGGAAGGGGTTTCCTTGTCTATCCTTGAGCCTTTTTACGTGCCATACACGCTCTGTCTGAAAGCAAATCGCTCGCCAAACTCGGAAGTCTTTGAAAACTCATCTCCGAAGCAGGCCTGCATAATAGAAAGCGAGTATACCGGTGCAAAACGGGACACCAACCGGAGCGCTATGGTTCGAATTGGGATTACTGCCCGAAGGTAAAAGGTTCATGCCCGCAATTTTGTACACGTTATAGTACCGATTGTGAGTTCCACAACACAGCGCACACTCGATCTTTTTGAGAAAACAGGCGCGTATTTAAAGGGTCACTTCCGCCTGACCAGCGGGCTCCACAGTCCGGGCTATCTCCAGTCCGCGCTTGTCCTCGAATACCCCGAGCACGCCGAGACACTTGGCCGTGAACTCGCAAGGAGGCTGCGGGATATCACCAATGGTCCAGTCGATGCCGTGGTATCTCCGGCGCTTGGCGGTCTGATCATCGGGCACGAAGTGGCCCGCGCGCTGGGCGTGCGTTTCCTCTTCACGGAGCGCGATACCGACCGAAAGATGGCGCTGCGCCGCGGATTTGCCATCACGCCCGGAGAACACGTGATCGTCATCGAGGACGTGATCACAACGGGAGGAAGCACGAAAGAGGTGATCGATATAGTGGCTGATCGAGGGGCGAAGGTCCTTGCGGCCGGATCGATCATCGATCGCAGCGGCGGCGCGGTGGATCTCGGAGTTCCCCGCGTTGCGCTCGAAACGCTGTCGGTTCCCGCATGGGATCCCGCGACGTGTCCCCTTTGCGCGGCCGGCGAACCGGTGGTCAAACCAGGATCTCGTTAGACGTTCCAGCGCAGTATCACGCGCGTTTCGTGCTCGTAGCCGAGCACGCCGATTCCCGCCGTATCCAGCCGGAACAATTTACCGTCCTCAGCTGCCAGTTCCAGCCAGCAGGCGGTCAAAATTCGCAGAATGTGACCGTGCGCAAAAAGCGCGACGTCGCCGTCGGCCTTGAGAGCGCGGTCGATCACGTCGAGCGCCCGCGCGCCGACCTGCGCCACAGTTTCGCCGTTGGGAACGCCATCACGGAACAAAAACCAGCCGGGGCGCTCTTCCCGGATTTCGTCCGTGGTCCGGCCTTCGTAGTCGCCGTAATCCCATTCCATAAGGTTGGGGTCGATCTGCGCCTGCGCGCCCAGGCCGGCGATTTCGCAGGTGCGCTGCGCGCGCTCAAGGGGGCTGGTGAGCACAAGCGCGAACTGGTGGCCGCTCAGTTTCGCGCGGATCGCCTCCGCTTTCCGCTCGCCCTCCGGAGTGAGCGGCAGATCAGTTCTGCCTGTGTGCGCGCCCGACAGACTCCACGCGGTTTCGCCGTGCCGGATGACCCAGATATTCATAAACGTTCGAGGGAAAGAGCCATTGTCGCCCGGCGTGAGCCAAAAACAAAAAGCCGCGGCCCTTTTTCGGAAGCCGCGGCCTGAAGTTTGGTACGAGTCGGTTAGAAGGTCAGCTTCGCCGAAAACTGCATCTGGCGAGGGCCGTAAAGGCCGTTCGTCGACGTCGAGGAAGTTGGCGCAAGGAAGGTCGGGCTCGGTACGATACAGCCATTGGTCCCGGCCGCTATTGACGCAGCGCAGGCGCCGCTGCCAACTCCCGCGTACGTGAACGCCGTGGAGTTGACAGAGAAGATGTTCGTGTGGTTGAACAGGTTGAAAGCTTCGGCAAGCACCTGAAAGCCAACGCGCTCGGTAATCGCGAACTGCCGCATAATGCGGAAATCGACGTCCTTCATGCCCGGCGCGATGAACACGTTTCTGCCGATCTGCGGCGGACGGCCGCCCGTGCTGATGCCCGCGTTGCTGACTTCGGCGCCGGTGAAACCTCCGTCTACCCCGCCTGCGGGGTAGCTGCCCATAAATGCGGAAACAGGCTGCCCGGACGAGATCGTCACCACGCCGGAAAACGCCCAGCCGTCAAATATCTGGTGCAGGATTCGGCTGGCGTTCTTGAATGGAACCGGCGTATAGACCAGGCTGGTAACAAATCGATGCCGCTGATCGAGATCGGAAAGCGCGTTTTCGGCGCGCTGGTTGTATGGGTCAAGCGGGGAATCCGTGCCGTAGAAGGTGCCGTACTGCCCGGCCACGGCGCCATCGTCGATCGATTTGCTGTATGTATAATTCACCAGCGCTTCGACGCCGTGGCTCATCGGCTTGCGATACGAAAGCACAAGACCGTTGTACCAGGAATTCACGACGCTCTTGCCGACCAGAATCACGCCGGTCTGCGGATTCAGGCGCTGCGTGTACCAGGGCAGTGTGACGCTGTTCACCACGGCGCCGCTCGAGTTCAGCACATCGTAAGTGTGCGTTTGGGTTGCAGGAGCCACGTTTCCATCCACGAACACCGGCAGGTGCAGGCCGCGGCTGAACAGCCACCCGGCGGAGATGCTCTGATTACCGGGAAGCTGATGCTCTATGGTGACTTCGCCTTCGTGCACGAGCGGATTTACGAAGTCCGTTGTCAGGCCGTGGGCGAGTTGCGTGCCCGCAGGCGGATTAAATGTGGTGACGGTCGGGGTTAAGGCTCCCGCAAACGGAGCCTGCGGCGCCGGACCCGGAGGCGTGAAGATCACGTTTGGGAACGTCAGCGACGGACACGTTGCTGGCGTGCAGTTAAAGGTCTGCTGATAGACGCCATTCTCAACGCGGATTGCATAGAACGTGCTGTTCGAGGTCTTCGCGTAGTACATGCCGTAGCCGGCGCGTACTACGGTGTCTTTGAAGGGCTCGTAGGCAAGCCCGATGCGCGGCCCAAAGTTGTTGGTGTCTTCGTTTATGGTTGATGTGTAGGCCGTGGTCAGCGGCGTCAGCGTGTTCGGCTTCGGCGGCTGGGGCACGTGTTGAAGTTCGTAACGAAGGCCCATATTGATGGTCAGGTTCGAACGCCACTTGAAGCTGTCTTCGATAAAGCCGGCGAAGTCGTTGTCGTAAAAATCGTCCCTGCCGACTCCTGTAATCGGGTCGGTTACCTGGGCGAACGACGTCCAATGCCGGCCAGTGAGTCCATCTCCGGTGTTGATCCCGTAGATGTCCGTCACCCAGTTGTTGAACGCCTGCTGCGGAGTGCCGGTGTAGTTGTAGAGTCCACCGCCCTGATAAAGATTGATGAGCAGTTCGTGGATGGCATTCACGTCGATTCCGTATTTCAACTGGTGGCGGCCAATCGTCTGCGAAAGCGTATCGAAGAACTGCAGCCGGTGCTCATCCGGAAACGCCGGGCGGGGCAACGCGTTGGGCATCCCGTAGCTCATCACGTTCGTTACGTTGACGCTCGGGCCGCCCTGGTTCGCCCCCGCGGTCTCCAGATCGACCGCCCACTGGAAGCGGAAATTGTTCACCAGAGACGACGTCAGAATCGTATCCCAGTTGGCGACGAAGAACCGCGTGTGCGTAACCGCGGGACCGTTCGCGGTTACCGAAAGGTTGTTGTAAGTGGAACCGGCGCTATAGCCGTTCGGCGAGTGGTAGTCATCCAGATCGAAATTCGCGGACAGATGATTCTTCGAATTCAACTGATAATCGAGACGTCCGAAGCCGATATCGTTCACTCCGGTTCGCGGGTAAGAACCGATCAGACCGGCGAAATAACCGTTGGCCGCTGAACACTGCGACGGGGTAACCAGGGCTGGACAGGCCAGGGGAAAATGGGATGTACTCGTGTAGCTGACTGGGAAAACCTTGCGCGATCCGTCGTAAGTGAAAAAGTAAAAAAGCTTGTCTTTGACGATGGCGCCGCCGACGCTGCCGCCGAACTGCTGCTGCTGGTGGACAGCCTGCGTGTATATCCTGTTGGCTTTGTTGACGGGATCGAGCGCGTTCAGGTCCGGGTAGCGGAGGTAGTAAAAAAGATCGCCGTGCAGATCGTTGGTTCCGGATTTGGTGACCGCATTGACGACTCCGCCCGCGGCCTGTCCGAATTCGGCGCTGTAGTTACTGGCGCTGACCTGGAATTCCTGTATGGAATCCATCGAGTAGGTATAAGGAGTTGTCGAGCGGCCACGCGCTTCGGAAAAGAACGCCTGATTATTGTTCGCCCCATCGACCGAATTGTTGTTGTAGAGTCCCGAAATGCCGCGATACGAAACGAGTCCCCCATCGGTGGTTACGCCTGGCGTTAGAAGAACGAAGTTATCCCAGCGCCGCCCGATGATCGGCAGGTTGGCTACCATGTTCTGGCTGACTTCCTGCGAGACTTCGGTCTTCTCGGTATCGAGTACCGGAGCTTCGCCGGTAACCGTCACGGTCTCCGCTCCCGATTTTACGCTCAGCGTGAAATCGAGCGTCAGGGTGCGGCCCACTTCAAGGGTGATGCCGGTGCGCTCCAGAGTCGCAAAGCCTGGCTTGTCCACTTTGATGTCGTAGCGGCCGGGCTGAAGAAATGCGGCGGTGTAGATGCCGGCGTCGTTGGTAACCGCGGATCGGTCTGCTCCGGTGTCGCTGTTGTGAATAACCACGCTGGCTCCGGGGACGACTGCAGCCGCGGGATCGGTGATGGTTCCTGTAATGGTTCCTGAGCCGGCCGTCTGGGCAAAGCTCGGCAAATGGAACGCGAGGGCAAACCCCAAAGCCCCCAGCACACACCAGGCGCGCCGCACAGGCGCACCAATTCCTGAAGATTTTAACAATCTCATGAACCCTCCTGACCAAATCGCCCTGACCCCGGGCGGATGTGTGAATGGATTCTCGCCGTCGGGGGCGAGCGGTTAAACCTTGACCTGAGTAATTTCAGGCTATCACGATGCGCACATGCCGGCAGTTACAAAGTCGCGAAACATTTTCAGACAATCTGTGAATTACAGGATCTTTAGGATTGATCGGGCCGCGTTGAGCATCGCACCGCATACACATACCGAAGTCCGGCCGCTGGCGCGCTGGCTCCTGCGACGCTCGCGCAACGCATCGGGAAGTCAGCGGACGATTTACGAATTCAGAAGGTCAGGACGCATGCGGAGGGTTTTTTTCAGGGCGGTTTCGCGCCGCCACTTTCGTATCTGCTCATGATTGCCGCTCAGCAGGATTTCAGGAACAGCCCAACCCCTGAAAACGGCCGGACGGGTCCACTGGGGATAATCGAGAGTTCCGCGCTCGAACGATTCATTCACGATCGAATCGGTGTTGCCGACGACGCCGTCCAGCAGTCGCGCCACAGCATCGATTACCACCGCGGCAGCGAGTTCCCCACCGCTCAAAACGTAATCGCCGATCGAGATTTCGTCGTCCGCCAGATGTTCGGCCACGCGTTCGTCTACGCCTTCGTACCGCCCGCAGATCAGCAGTATCTCCCTACTCCCGGACAGGTCACGCGCCATGTTCTGCGTGAACTTGCGGCCCTGCGCGGAAAGCAGAATGGCCTTGCGCGATGAATTCCGCTCAGGCCAGATGCTTTCGACGGCCTCGAAGATAGGTCCGGCCTTCATGAGCATGCCTTCGCCACCGCCGAAGGGACGGTCATCCACGGTTCTGTGCAAATCGTACGTCCACTTCCGCAGATCATGTACGCGAATCTCGACGGTCCCGCTTTCGGCGGCCCGCGCCACCACGCCATGCCGGAACGGCCCGTCGAAGAATTCAGGGAAGATAGTCAGGATGTGGAAGATCATTCCGGCCGATCGAGGTTTTCGAGACCCTCCGGAAGGTCAACTCTTACAAGACGGTCGGCAACCAGAATCTCAGTGCAGATGGTCCGCACGAACGGAATCAGAATTCGTCCTCCGTCGATTTCAAGGAGAGCTGGCCCGCCGTATTCTTCAACCGCCGTAACCATCCCCAGCCGTCGATGCGTCTTGCGGTCCTGTACTTCGCAACCGATCAGATCGGAATGAAAAAACTCGTCCCGATCGGGTTTAGCCCGTTCCGAGGCCGGTATACGAACCTCCGCGCCCCGCAACTTTCCGGCCTCCTCGATCGAATCGACTCCCTCGAACTTGAAGATCAACGTTCCGTCGTGGTCCCAGACGCGCTCGACGGCGAAACGCTCGCCCGAGGGTGACGGGTTCCCGAAGAGATAAACCATGGCCAGCGCCGAAAACCGCTCCGGATGGCTGGAGAGTGAAATCGCCGTCACTTCCCCGCGATTGCCGCGGGGCTTGCCCAAAACAGCGATGGCTACCCAGTCGGGATTCATTCCGCAGCCGGCATGCTCACTCGAGAATCTCCAGCGTGTAACGCCGGTCCAGCTTCATGCTCGCCGCCCCGAGAATGGTGCGGATTGAGCGTGCTGTCCGGCCCTGCTTGCCGATAATTTTCCCGAGGTCGGTCGGAGCAACCCTGAGTTCGAGAACCGTGGTTTGCTCGCCTTGCAACTCTTTGACCTGAACTTCCTCGGGGATGTCGACCAGAGCTTTCGCGATGTCTTCAATCAACTGTTTCATCGACTGTTCCCCAGGCCGGCATTGCCCGGCCCTTAAATAGTGCGGCCGGCATCACCCGGCCATTCCCGAACTTCGCCGCCGGCTAAACTGCGGCGGTCTGCGCGGGGTTGTTCTTTACCAGCCGCGCAACGGTCTCGGACATCTGCGCGCCGTTCTTCGTCCAATGCTGGATGCGTTCATGCTCCAGTTTCACCGTTGCGGGCGACGTCAGCGGATTGTAATGCCCGACAACTTCGAGGTTGCGGCTGTCGCGCGCGCGCTCCTTTTCGATCACCACTACTCGGTAGAACGGCTTCTTCTTCGCCCCAAAACGGGCCAGTCTGATCATTAACATCGTTTTGTAAGTCCTTTTAAAATCCCGGTAAGCCGAGTTTGCCGAGGCCACCCATCTTCCCCAGTTTTTTACCGAGGAAACCCATGTTGCCCGACAAACTCTTCATCATTTTCTTCGCCTGCCCGTACTGCTTGAGCAGATTATTGACGTCCTGCACGGATGTGCCGCTGCCGCGCGCGATGCGCCGCCGGCGGCTGCCGTTGATGATCATGTGATTCTCACGCTCGCGCGGCGTCATCGAATCGATCATCGCCACAATGCGCGTCAGTTCCTTCTCATCCGGCTGCATGTTCTGCAACTCTTTCATCATCCCGACCTTCGGCATCATCTTCAGAATCGATTCGAGCGAGCCGAGTTTGCGCAGCGATTTGAGCTGATCGCGGAAATCCTCGAGAGTGAATTCATTCTCGATGAGTTTGCGCTGCATCTCCTCCTGC
>DAIDJK010000063.1 GCA_027450225.1 Bryobacterales bacterium
AAACATCACCGCGGGCGGCACGGGTAAAACGCCCGTCACCATCGAGTTGCTGCGCTCATTCCAGTTCGCTTCGCCCGGCCTGCTCACACGCGGACACGGCCGCAGTACGGACGATCTGGTGATCGCATCCGGAGCCGGCGAGATCCCGCCCATCGAACTCACCGGCGACGAAGCCCAGCTTTACCTTCGCTCCGTCTGCGCCCCCATTGCCATCTTCGCGGACCGCTACACAGCCGGGCTCGAACTCCTGGCGGATTTCCCGTGCCGAATCCTTTTCCTCGATGACGGTTTCCAGCACCTTCAGCTCGCCCGCGATTTCGATCTCGTCCTCATCGACGCTCTGAATCCGTTCGGCTACGGCTACCTTCTTCCGCTGGGCCGGCTGCGTGAGCCGCTCCCCGGCCTCGTGCGCGCCAGCGCCTTCCTCATCACCCATTCGGATGAAGTCCCCTCCACGCGCGCGCTCCAGGCCATCCTGCACCGTCACAATCCTTACGCGCCGGTCTTCCAGGCCGCAACCCGCCCCGGCATGTGGCGCGATTCCGAAGGCCATTCCTTCGAGCTCACACATTTCAAGGATGCCGTCGCCCTCGCCTTCTGCGGCCTCGGCAATCCGGAATCCTTCTGGCGCTCGCTGCGATCCATCGGGATCGCGCCCATCGATCGGCAGGAATACGGCGACCACCACCGCTATCCCCCCGCCGAAGTCCGTCGCCTCGCGCGCCATGCCATCGAAGTCGGAGCGGATGTGCTGCTCACCACGGCGAAGGATTCCGTGAATCTGCCGCCCGGTTTCGAATCGCTCATCGCGCCGCTGCGGCTGTACTGGCTCGAAATCCGCATCGAAATCGACGGTCACGATGAACTCGTTCGCTTCATCAACAAAAATCTGAACGCCTGACCGGCGCGCGCGGTCTTAGCTGATGAGCGCACGGCCCGCCACTCGGGCGGGCGTTGTGCGCGGTCTTGGCTGATGAGCGCACAGCCCGCCACTCGGGCGGGCGTTGTGCGCGGCGAGGCTTAAACAATGACGGATGTGCTGGCCAGCGCGGCGGTAGCGGTTCTTCACGGCGAATCCGAATTCGCGCGGGACGAACGGTTCGCGGCCATGGTCCGCGCGCACACCCGGTTCGCATTCCGCGTGGCGTTCGCGGCTGTGCGAAACGCCGCCGATGCCGAAGATGCCGTTCAGGAAGCGTTCCTCAAAATCTATCGATCGCGCGCATGGCACGCGATTGAAGACGAGCGCGCTTTCCTCGCCCGCGCTGTGTGGCGGGTCGCGGTCAGCCGCCGCGGAAAGCACATTGCAGAGCCACTTGCGGATACGCTTCCGGACCGTGGCTCGAGCCCCGAGCGCGCCGCAATCGATGCGAGTACCGAAGCGATGCTGCATGCCCTCATCGATGCGCTGCCCGAAAACCTCCGCCAGCCGCTCGCGCTTTCGGCGCTCGAAGAGCTCGATTCACCCACCATCGCCGGCGTTCTCGGCATCCCGGAAGGCACCGTCCGCCGCCGCATCGGCGAAGCGCGCGCGCTGCTCAAACGCAAGATCGAAAGCCGAATGGAGAGACGCAATGGATGAACTGATCGATCGCGCCCTGAAATCCTACACCGCGCGCGAGCCGGGCGCATCGCTTGAAACCCGCATCCTCGCGCGTGCCCGGGAGCAGCGTCGTTCCCGGGCGGGATGGCTCGTGGCAGCGGCAATGATCGCTGCCGCAGGCCTCTGCCTGTTTTTACTTCCGCACAGGCGCACGCCTCACCTGGCCGTGCGGGCGCTCCCGCCCATGCACATTGCCGAAGCGCCACCGTATGCCGCCGCCCAGGCGATCCCGCCGGCGCTGGCCCCGCGCCATCGCCGCCACCGGACACCGGAGCCCAAACTCGCCGTGTTCCCGTCACCGGCTCCAATCCCGGATTCCGAAATTGCGCTTGCTCATGCGCTCTCGGGAAATCCCGAACTCGCTGCTTCTCTTCTGGCGAAACCTGCCCCAATCGCCCCAACCCCCATCACCATCGAACCGCTGTCGATCAAAGCTCTCGACGAGGACTAAACAATGCTGATCCGAACCACCATCGCCGCCCTTCTTCTCACCGCCGCCTGCTTCGCTCAGGACAATGCTCCGCCCGAGCAGCCGCGCTTTTACAAACTCGATTTCGCCGTCAAGGAGCTGAGCGCCGGCAAAGTAACGAACGCGCGATCTTACGTGACCATCGTGCGCGCCGAACACAGCACGCAGTCGATCCGTACCGGCGACAAAGTGCCCGTTCCAGCCGGCCCGAGCGGCAGCGGACAATTCACGTACATCGATGTCGGGGTCAATATCGATGTCACCGATGTCACGCAGGCGGGAAGCGATCTTCGGCTGCACGTCGGGGCCGACGTCAGCAGCGCCGAAAAGGATGGGACGCTGCCCAATCCCATCATCCGTCAGACGCGCTGGTCATCCACCGTGATCCTGCCCATGCGCAAGCCGACCACGCTCTTCTCGTCCGATTCCGCGGGCTCCAAAACCCAGACCCAGTTCGAACTTACCGCGACGCCTCTCCCGTAATCCGCCAGTTCTCATCGGACAGCCCCGCCATCTGCGGCTCCGGCATATCAGCCCCCGGAGCCGCTTTCACGATGGCGTAATCTCCCCAGCGCGGCATCCCGTAATCGCCGTTGTATTCGCGGTCGATTATCGTCAGCCCCGTATTCAGCACCACATACTTCGCCGGATTCAGCGGATTCGGATAAATCATCGCCGGGTAATTCTCATTCGCTGGGAACGCCTGGCCGCCCATCTCCACCGTTTCCCGCGTCCACTTGAACGGCAGCTTTCCACCCACCTTCGCGATCCACTTGTTGCTCCCCGGATCCCCGAACAGCACCACGTTGTACTTCGCGAAATCGGCCTGCGTCACGTCGGTATCGTTTTTGATGAACGGATGCCCGCGGAAATACTTCGCCCACATCATGTCGAAATGGGCCAGCGTCCGCAGCGCCTGCGCATTCACGTCCGTATTCCACGGCGTCCCCGTCGGCCGCACCAGCAGGAAAGGATCGAGGAACGCATCATCGATCGGCCCCTGCAGCGCATGCGTCTTGTGCAGCCCCGCCCACTTGCCGTTACGTTCCACCTTCCACGCTGCCGCTTTCATCAGCGTGATCTCGGGCGCGCGCTTCACCTTCAGATCCTGCCCGTCGATTTTGATCTCCCGCGCATGATCCATCTCGCGCAGCTCGAGCCGCGTTACATTCTTCGTCGTGATCGTGTAGCTCTTCCGCGCATCGTCCCGCGTCGCATCCACATCCGCGCGGTCGTAAGTCTGCCCCAGCCCTTCCACCGACACCCAGTAATCGCGGTTATAGCGCGTGGTCCACGTCACGAAACGAATATGGTCCGGTGAAACCTGCCCCTTGTCCGTCCACTCCTTCAGAAACGCGTCCAGCCGCTGTCTCACCAGGGGACTCGTCCCATGTCCCGTATCCTGCGAGATCAGAAAGATATCCGGCGCGCCCTGCATGTGATAAAAATCGGGCTCTCCTTCCTGCGGAAAACCCTCCTTCACCAGTTGCGCCCGCGCCTTCAATGAAGATTCCAGCTGTCCCCGGTTCGGCGTTCCCGGCGGAGGCGGCGGCAGGCACGGCACCTGCGTATCGTGATCGCCATCATGCCCCGCGAGCGGCAGATTGTACGCATTCAGCGCCCAGTCGGACATGTTCTCCCAGATATTCAGCACCGCCCGCTGATACGGCTTCAGATCCGGTACCGCCGCCGCTCGATTCGACCACGTTCCCGCCCCGATCTCCGCCGCCACGAACGCGTCCGGATGATGCAGCGCGACATGCCATGCGCCTTCGCCACCCATCGAAAAGCCGCGCAGCGCAATCCGCTTGTCGTCGATCTTCCACCGCTTCTCCACCGCCGCGATCGCCTCGAAAATGTCGTCCTCGCCCGCCCAGTGATAACCGGCGCTGTTCAGCCGCCCGAACACGTCCACCTGAATCTGCCCGATGTCCGCCACCGGCACGCGCCCAGGCCCGGCCAGCGGAAAATTGTGCAGGAATTCCGATTCCGTGGTCGTGTTCTGCCGCCCGTGCATCCACACATAGAGCCGCGCCGGCTTCGCCGGATCGTAGTTCTCCGGCAGCGTGATCCCGTAAGGCTGCACCGAACCGTCGATCGCCGAATAATACGCGTGAATCTGCTTCTTGCCGGTCGTCCACGAAGGCTTGCCGGCCTCGAGTTCCTTCGCGCGCGCGATTCCCTGATCCAGCACGTCGAGCGAATGGTCGATTCCGTTCTGCGTGAAGAACTGATCCGGGAATTCCAGCAGCATCCGTCCGGCCTTCCCGTAAACCTCCACATCGCCCACCAGATCGGGATCGGCATGCTTCGCCTTCAACCCGGCAACCATGGCCTCAATCTGCTCCGTCTTCGCCTTCACCCGCGCCAGTTCTTCCGGCTTCGGCTGAATCGGTGGCTGAAAGCCACGTCCGCCGCGCCCGCGGCCCGCAGGCGGCTGCTGCGAGAACACCGCGAATGCGGCCACCAGAATCAAAACTCCAGGAATCGAAAGTCTCTTCATGAACACTCGCTGAATCACCAGAACATATCACCGCATCCACACCCGCCACACCGTCACCAGCAGCGCATGCGCCACCATGCTCGCCTGCACGGTCCGCGTCTCCCGCCAGGCCATCCCGTAGCAGAGTCCTGCGATCCCCGCCACAATCGCGAATCGCCAGTTCGGAAACACATGGCCGAATGCCAGATGCGCCGCGCCGAACAACACTGACGCAATCAACAGCCCCGCAATGCCGGACCGCATCCAGTCCCCCAGCCACTTCTGCAGTAGCCCGCGAAAGAAGAACTCTTCCGAAATCGCCAGCACCCACAGCATTCCGAAGAACGTCCCGATCGCCAGCGGAACCGACAGCGGTTTCGGCCGCAGGTTCATCAACCCCAGCGCCCAGTACGCCGCTCCCGCGCAGATCAGCGCCGCCGCAAACCATTTCGCGCCCGCCATCCACTCCATGCGCCGCGGCCAGAAGCGAAACTCGGCATCCGTTCCGCCGCGAACCACCAGCACCTCAACGGCAGCCAGCCGGATCAGCATCACGTGCCCGAGATACTCCACGTGCAATCCCGGGATCGGATCGAGGTAGATCGCATGAAACACGCGCGCCAGTACGATCGCCGCCACCATCACGAGAAACAGCGCATCGTGAATCCCCGCCCGCCCCCGCAGATACCACGAACTCACCACCGCCGCGATCACCGCCAGCAGCAGCAGCCGCTGCGCGCTGAATTCGCCCGTCGGCACGCTGTACGCCAGATACGGAAGCAGCGCGCTCACTGTCATCAGCGCCGCCAGCGCGTCGCGGCGCACATCGGCCACCCGCGCCAGCGCACCCCGGAATCCCGGCAAAATATAAAATGGAAATTCGATCAGAAAGGCAGCCGCCAGCGGCGCCCCGATTGCGCCCGGTATGCCTTTCAGCCGCGCATATCCCCACGCAATTCCGCCCAGTATGACCCAGCCCGCAACAACCGTAAGCCAGTATCCGCGAACACTCGCCTTCTCCGCCGCTGTTGCGGTCATGCTTCAGATCATCTCAACCATGCCCGCGCGCGCGGCCGACGCCCCATCCAACCTCGCCAGACTCGTCGCGCATCGCGAAAGCGAAACCGCCAAAGAGCGCTCTCAATACGCCTATACCCAAACCATGCGCCTGCAGGAACTCGATTCGCGCGGCGCCGAGTCCGGCGAATACCGCGAAACCCGCGAAGTCATCTTCTCTCCATCCGGCGCGCGCACTGAGCGCTTCGATGGCGAGCCCGTCTCCCGCCTGAAGAACCTCATCCTCACCCCCGAAGACTTCGCCGATCTCCGCGACATCCAGCCCTTCGTCCTCACCGAAGACCAGCTCTGGAATTACGACGCCGATTACAAAGGCGAAGAGCCCGTCGACGATCCGAATCATCCCGGCGGCGCAGCCATCGACTGCTTCGTCCTCCGCATTCGCCCGAAGCACATCCTCTCCGGCCAGCGTCTTTTCGATGGAATGTTGTGGGTCAGGGAAGACGATTATTCCGTGGTCCGCAGCGAAGGCCAGGCCGTTCCGCAGATCATCACTACGAAGCAGGAGAACCTCTTCCCGCACTTCACCACGCTGCGCCGTCCCGTGAACGGTTTCTGGTTTCCCGCCGTAACGCTGGCGGACGATACCCTCTACTTCCGCGCCGGCCCACTGCGCGAAAAGCTGGTGATCCGCTACAACGACTACAAGAAATTCGGCTCGCAAACCACCGTTCGTTTTGAGAGCGAAAAAGAAGAGAAGTAAATGCGGGCGTGCGTGGGGTATTGGGGTGTGCACGCCCGCTGTCGTAACGGGGATTTGAACATAAGGGCGCTTATACAGGCCAAATGTTACGGCCGGCGCTGAAATTTTTTTAGTGGATGGTGACTCGAAACGCGGAAGCTTCGTCGCGCCAGCCGAACACCGGCCGGACACAACTTTCGATGGCTATCGGCTGATTCCGTCTGGCGACGGGTTGGCCCTGCGAAGCCGCGTCTAGTGTTGCCAAGCCAGGTTTAGTGCTGCGAAGCCAGGTAGAGATAGATGGTATGCGGCCTGCCATCCACGGACAGCTTCTCGACTTTCGAGGGCTTCCATCCGCGAATCTCGAAATCGTGCGACACCACCCGCGCCCCCGGCCGAAGTTCCTTCTCGAGTTCCGGCCGCAGACGCTCGTTCGAACTCGTCAGCAGATACAGCGTCACCACATCCGCCGGCGAAAGATCGTAGTGCAGCGCGTTTCCATGTACAATCCGCACCTGGTCAGCCAGTCCCAGCGCCTTCACGTGCTCCAGCGTCTTCTCGTACACGTCGCGCCGGATCTCGATGCCCACGGCCTTCGCCTTGAACTGCTTCGCCGCCGTGATCACGATGCGCCCGTCGCCGCAGCCCAGGTCATACACCGTCTCGCCCGGTTTCGTCTGCGCCAGCGTCAGCATCCGTTCCACCACCACCTGCGGGGTAGGGAAATCCGGGGCCAGCGTATCGGGATCGGTGAAATGCTGCGCCGCCGCCGTTCCCCCGCCCAATATCATGCCGGCCGTCAATACCACCGCGGCCGAAAATGCCGGAAGATATCTGGCGAGGCGCTTTTTCATAATCTATTCTGGGGACGTAGAACTGGCGCTTGCGAGTTTCAATTTTACGATATGTCCCATGATGTCGGACCACGAGGTCCACACATCCCGCGGACGGCTGATCGTATATTCGTAACCCCTCAGCCGCTTCACCACGTTCCCGATCGAATCGCGCCACGGGTTCTGTTGCGGCGTAAGGATATAGTTCATATAAAAAACGGGGAAATTGATCCCGGACAACTCCTTCAGGCTGTCCATCGGGACGTTATCGTCCAGCATCACTTTCGGCCCCGCGAAAATCACCGCGTCGGCGTCGCTGTGCCCCAGTTCCTGCTCGACCAGCGACGTTAGAAAGTCCGTCGCCGAATGCGGTTCGGCCAGCTTCTTGTAATCCACCATGCCGAGCTTCAGCGAGGAAAGCGCTTTTCCGAGCTCGGGAAAGTCGATCTGGTCCATGTTCTCCCGGCGGTACACCACGCGCTGCTCGTTCATATTGAACGCCACCACGGAAAACTTGCAGATTCTCGGCTCGCGCGAAATGTTCCGCAGAATCGAAACCAGCGCGCTTTCGTCAATCGGCTCCATCGCCGCCGCCGCGCTCTGCTGCGGCGCGAAGTTGATCAGAATCTTCACCTTCAGCGGATCGGTCTCAATTCGCGTCACCGGCGGCTCCTCTTTGAAGAAGCTGTTGTCGGACGCCTCGATCGAATTGGCCGCGATCGGCAGTCTCATCGTCTGGTCTTTTCCGGTAAGCGACGCCGTTACGTCCCAGTTCGACGAGCAGACCCGCTCCAGACGGTCGCGCATCATCCAGTCCACGTGGTAGTCGCCTTCGCCCACGTCGAAGCTGCCCTCGAGCCACGCATCGCCCTTCGCGTCCGTATCGATGTTCGGTACCTTGTACTTCTGCGAAAAGTACACCGGCGAGTCTTTCGCGGCGCCGGAGGTCACCCGGAAGATGATCGTCAGCACGTTGCCGTCGCCCGATAATTCCTTCAGTGGAACCGTGATTTCATACCCGGAGTGAAACCGGAGATCGAAACCCAGCATCGGCTTTACTGGAGTCACCGTGCACGGAAGGTCTTTCTTCACATCCTCCAGATCCAGCACGGCGGCATCGGAACTCAGCAGCTGCACAGCGCCGCCCGATGCGACCCCGTTCATCATGTTCTGAGCCTGCGCAATCAGGCAAAAGATTCCACCTGCGAGTATGCCGCACCAAACTGGTACCCGGGACACTTTTATCTCCGCTCGACCTGCGGTTGCACCTGATCTTCCAATTTCCGGATACGTCCTGCCGCATCCGCCGATTGGCTCATATGATACACCGCTTTAGTTCCAGGCCGTTATCTTCTTCTCATCCGCGGTACCACTCGAAACGGTACCCGCCAGATATGTTCCGAAGCCCGGCGCGCCGCGTGCAAATCTTACCCGAGACGCAGCGTGGAACCGGCTTCAGCCTGTTCAGATTCACCGTTCGCGGCAGCCGGCGCAATATCATGAACCACGGAGACCCATCCCATGTCCGAACTGAATCGCCGGGAATTTCTGGAAGCTTCGGCAATTGCCGCAGGCGTTGCCGCAACTCCCGGGGTGGTCGCTGCGCAAACCTCCGCCCCTGAATCCTCCTGGTACGGCCGCCCCATGCGCTGGGTCCAGCTCGCCTTCGTCGAAGACGATCCCGGCCAGTACGATCCCGCCTTCTGGCTCGAGTATTTCCGCCGCGTCCACGCCGATGCCGCCTGCCTGTCCGCCGGCGGCTGCGTCGCGTTTTACCCCACCAGAATCCCGCTTCATTACCGCAGTAAATTTCTCGGCAATACGGACCCCTTTGGCGACATGGTCGCCGGATGCCGCAAACTCGGCATGAACGTCGTCGCCCGCACCGATCCCCACGCCGCCCATCAGGACGTGTACGACGCTCACCCCGACTGGATCGCCGTCGACGCTTCCGGCAAAAAACGCAAGCACTGGGCCGACCCCGATTTCTGGGTCACCTGCGCGCTCGGACCCTACAACTTCGAGTTCATGACCGAGGTCACGAAGGAAATCGTCCGCGATTACAAAGTGGACGGCGTCTTCAGTAACCGCTGGGCCGGCTCCGGCATGTGCTACTGCGAGCACTGCCGCGAAAACTTCCACAAATTCTCCGGCCTCGATCTCCCCCGCACGCTCGACCCGCACGATCCCTCGCGCCGCCAGTACATCCTCTGGAAGCAGGCGCGGCTCTTCGAGCTCTGGCGTCTCTGGGATTCCGAAATCAAAAAACTCAACCCGAACGCCAGCTATATCGCCAACGCCGGCGGCGGCGCGCTCAGCGAACTCGATATGAAGACCATCGGCGAACTCGCTCCCACGCTCTTCGCCGACCGCCAGGCGCGCCATGGCCTGATGCCCCCCTGGGCCAACGGCAAAAACGGCAAGGAATACGCGGCCACTCTCGGCGGCAAGGCCATCGCCGGCATCACCAGCGTCGGACTCGAAGAGGCCTACCGCTGGAAGGATTCCGTCCAGTCCTCCGACGAAATTCGCCTTTGGTTCGCCGATGGAACTGCCCACAACCTCCGCCCCTGGTGCACCAAATTCAACGCCAAACCGATCGATCGCCGCTGGCTCCCGGTCGTTGAGGAATACTTCAACTGGCATTACCGCAACGAAAAATATCTGCGGAACGAGAAGTCGCTCGCCGAAGTCGCCATGGTCTATTCGCAGCAGACCGCGGCCTTCTACGGCGGAGAGCATGCCCAGGCGCGCGTCGAGGATTACGCGCTCGGCGCCTATCAGGCCATGGTCGAAGGCCGCATCCCCTTCGACATGGTGCACGACAAGCTCCTCGACCCCGAACACGTCGACCGCTACCGCGTCCTCATCCTGCCCAATCTCGCGGCGTTATCCGACGCGCAATGCAAACAGATCACTGAGTATGTTCATCGCGGCGGTTCCATCGTCGCGACTTATGAAACCTCGCTCTACGACGAATGGGGTAACCGCCGCGCGAACTTCGGGCTGTCTGAAATCTTCGGCGCGTCCTTCACGGGCACGGTCGACACCGGGATGCACAACTCCTACCTGAATATCGAAGGCGATCATCCCCTCGTCCACGGTCTGGAAAACGCGACCCGCATCATCAACGGCGTGAATCAGGTCCGCGCCAGAGCGGTGGACGCCGCTGGATCGCCGCCGCTCACGCTCGTCCCCGAATACCCGGATCTCCCCATGGAAGAGGTCTACACCCGCGTCCCCCGCACGAAAATCCCCGGCGTCTACATCCGGGAATTCGGCCGCGGCCGTGTCGTTTATTTCCCCTTCGACCTCGACCGCACCTTCTGGGACGTCCTCGCCACAGATCACGGGACGCTCCTCCGGAACGCCATCACCTGGGCGCATGGCGCCGAGCAACCGCTCACGGTCGCCGGCAAGGGCGTCATCGACGTCTCCGTCTGGACTCAGGAGAAATCGATGACGGCGCATCTGGTCAACCTGACCAACCCGATGATGATGAAAGGCCCGGTCCGCGAGCTGATCCCGTCGCCCGCCCAGCGCGTCCGCATCCGCGTCCCCAAAGATCGCCGCGTCACCGCCGTCCACCTTCTCGTTCACAACCAGACGCCGAAATTTCGGATCACCTCCGGGGTCCTCGAACTCGACGTTCCGCCCATCGAACTCCACGAAGTCGTAGCGCTCGATCTCGCCTGAACCAGCAGGCGCCGGCCTATACTGTCAGCGCCGCGGCAGGTTCCAACGCCCGGCGAGTAGCGCCACTCCGGAATTGGCTTTGTTTTGTAATTTCGCTGTGGCCGACGGCAGCCGGTCGGTTTCATCGAATCGGGGCTCCGCGTAGTGCAACTTCGCGGATGGCTTCGTTTTTTCGAGCCGCTCCCTCGCCCGGATCGACCGTCGGCGGAATCGGTGACCAGCCGCATCGATCAATTGAATCGATCCACCGGATCGGCTTTGTTTTGTAATTCCGGCTTTCGCGGAACGGCAGACTGCTGCTCACGGCCGTCGTTTTCCTGCCGCAACTTCCGCAATATCAGGTACTTGCCGGGGGAATTGGCTTCGTTCGGTATCGCCCTGCGGGAGCATGCATCGCAGACTTCTGGCCGTCGGCCCGGCGCCGCGCGGCGCTCCCCGGGCTCACTCCCCATTCCGCTGCACCCGCCGTGC
>DAIDJK010000064.1 GCA_027450225.1 Bryobacterales bacterium
AGCCCGCACGGCTTCAATAGCCTACCCGCGCTCCACGCAAAAGTCGTAATCCTTTTGACTAGACTGATTGCATGTGCTGGTAAGTAATTTCAAGTATTTAGCGGGCGTAACAGTACCTCACAGGCGTTCACTTTCCTGGGATGCCAGTAATCTTGAACCGGAGGTATTCCGTTCTCCTCCGTAAGATATACCCCTTAGGAAGGTTGTCCCGATGAATCGACTTCGCTACCGCTCCACTTTCCTGCCGGGTTCTGTGGCGGCGATTGGATTAATGATGCTGATCGCCCGCCCCGCCGCGGCCAATGTTCTCTACACCGGGGGCTCGGGGACTGATGTCAGTCCGACGATTACTGCCCCTGACATGGGCGGCGTTTACGCCGTCACCGCGCCTTTCACGCTCAGCTCGGCCTCAGTCCTCGATCAGTTCACGTTCGTGAACTGGGGCGATGTGGGTCCCGTGGAGCCGCTGACAGTGAGCTGGAAGATTACAACCTCTCCCGGCTCAGGCGTGCTCTTCAGCGGCAACAATGCTCCCGTCTCGAACAGCGCCGTGCTCGGCGTACACAACAGCTATCCCGAAGTGGACAGCACCGTCGCTCTGCCGGCCGTCCAGCTGGCGGCCGGGTCTTACTGGCTTCAGCTCTCCAATTGTTCTCCCGAGGCGGGCTGCGGCTGGGGCTCTACCGATTTCAGCGGCCCCGCAGAGCAATTACTCTACGGGATCGTTGACGACGGAACCCGCGCTACGCCGTCTTTCGTCATCGACGGAAGCTCGGCGGGCGGAAACGTAACGCCGACGCCGGAGCCGGGATATCTCGCGGCAATCGCGTTCATGGCAATCGGTATGGCCGCCTTCGCGGTCCGAAAGCGCCGCGTTCAGCAGGTGAACTGATCCGTCAGGGCTTCACCGCGCCGCCGAAGAGCGCCAACGCGGCGGGTTCGGGCATGGTCGAAGCGGGCGTGCCGTCGCGGAACTGTACGTCATGCCCGGACCGAAATTGCTGTAATCACATCGGCCCGGCACGAAACCGGTTCCAGCGGTCAAATCCTTACTACTGGCCGCGCATCAGCGACTTCAATCTTTCCCACGATTCCTCGCGCGCCTTGCTGTTCGCCGGCGTCGCGTCCGGCTGTTCACCCGCGCGCATGAAGCCGTGCCCCGCGCCTTCGTACACCACCGGATCGTAGACTTTGTTCGCTGCCTTCATCGCTTCTTTCGTCGCCGGAACAGTCGCATCGATGCGCATGTCGTTCCCGGCATAAAAACCGTACACCGGCGCGGTGATGCGGAACATGGCATCGTTGGTCGGCGGCGCGCCGTAGAACACGAATGCCGCCGCCAGATCCTCGCGGTTCGTCGCGAACCGGAAACTCTGTCCGCCGCCCCAGCAGAACCCAACCACATACAGCTTGCCCGTCGATGCCGGAAGTTTCTTCCCGTAATCCGCCGCCGCATTCAGATCCGCCGTAATCTGGTCCGGGTCGAGTTTGCCGATGGCCGGTCCCACGCCGCCCGCCGGGAAATCCTTCGTCCCCCCGCCATTCGGCGCCATGCCGGAAAGCAGATCCGGCGCCACCGCGATGTATCCCGCCGCCGCGAACTGATCGGCTACATCTTCCACCCAGTCCGTCATGCCGAAGATTTCGTGGATCACCAGAATCACCGGCGTTTTCTTCGCCGATTCCGGATACGCCACGAATGTCGAAACCGAACGGCTCCCGTGCTTCACCGTCACCCATTCGCGGTGCCGCGGAGATTTGTCCACCGTCGCGCGAGCCCAGTCCTGAGCCCAAACCGAAGACGCCGCCAGAAGCAGAAACAATGCCGTACGCATGAGAATGTTGTACACCAGTTAACCTGACAGAAGCACTCCTCATATGGCTGAATCCCGCATTACTCCCCGAGCGGAGGACTTTGCCTCCTGGTATCAGGACGTCGTCATACAGGGCGACATGGCGGAGCCCGCCGAGATCGTCAAAGGCTGCATGGTCATCAAGGCCAACGGATACGCGGTCTGGGAAATCCTGCAGCGTGAGCTCGACGAACGCTTCAAAGCGCTCGGTCACCAGAACTACTATTTCCCGCTGCTCATCCCGCAGAGCTTCCTTCGCAAGGAGGCCGAACACGTCGAAGGCTTCTCGCCGGAACTGGCCGTCGTCACCGTCGCGGGCGGCAAGGAACTCGAAGAGCCGTACGTCATCCGGCCCACTTCGGAAACCATCATCGGCCACTTCTTCGCGCGCTGGATTCAGAGCTGGCGGGACCTTCCGCTGCTACTGAACCAATGGGCCAACGTGATGCGCTGGGAACTGCGCACCCGCATGTTCCTCCGCACCACCGAATTCCTCTGGCAGGAGGGACACACCGCGCATGCCACCCATGAAGAGGCGCTCGAGGAAGTGCTGCGCATGCTGGACGTTTACGCCGACGTCGCTGAAAACGTGATGGCGATGCCCGTCATCAAAGGCCAGAAAACGCAGTCGGAGAAGTTCGCCGGAGCCGTTCGCACTTACTCGATCGAGGCCATGATGCAGAACGGCTTCGCCCTGCAATCCGGCACCAGCCACGATCTCGGGCAGAACTTCGGCCGCGCCTTCGACGTGCAGTTTCAGAACCGCGAAGGCCAGCTCGAATACGTCTGGCAGACCAGCTGGGGCGTCAGCACGCGGCTGATCGGCGGCCTGATCATGAGCCACTCGGACGACAAGGGCCTCGTGCTGCCGCCGAAACTCGCGCCCGTGAAGAGCGTGCTCGTGCCCATCTACCGGAAGGACGAAGAAAAATCCGCCGTGCTCGAAGCCGCGCATCGCATCGCGAAGGAGACCGGCTCGAAAGTGGACGACCGGGAAGGCCAGACGCCCGGTGCGAAGTTCTTCCACTGGGAGCGGCGCGGCGTGCCCGTCGTGCTGGAACTCGGGCCGCGGGATCTCGCTTCCGGCAACATCGTGGTGAAGCGCCGCGATACCGGAACCAAACAGCCCGTTCCGCAATCGGGAGTCGCCGCCACCGTGAACACGACGCTCGAAGCGATGCAGCGGGACCTGTACAACACCGCGAAGGAGCGGCTGCGCGCCAACACCGTTCTCGCGAATTCGATCGGCGAAGTGGAAGACATCCTGAAAGACGCGACCGCCGAGCGCGGCGGCGGCAAGTTCGTGATGGCGCACCTCAAGGATGCCGCCGCATGCGACGCGCGCCTGAAAGAGTTCAAAGCGACGGTCCGCAATATTCCGCTCACCGATGAATTCGATGGCGCGGGCAAGTGCATCGTCACCGGCGAAACCGTCGATCGCCGCGTGGTCATCGCCAAGGCTTACTGAGCCGGCGGCGGCTCGGGAGCCGGCAGCCCCGTTGCGCGCTCAATTGCCTGCAGCAGTTGCGCGCGCGTGAACGGCTTCGATATAAAGCCGGTCGCGCCCTTCCCGGCGAAACGCTCCACTGCTTCGGTTTCGCTGTAACCCGTCATCACGAGCACCGGGACATCCGGGCTGATGGAACGGATTTCATCGAGCGCGCGATCTCCGCTGAGCACGGGCATGGCGAGATCGAGCAGGATGAGGTTGACGCGGTCGAGGAAGGCCTCGAAAAGATCCAGCCCTTCTTTTCCGTTCTCCGCCACCATCACCTCATAGCCCGCGCGCTCGAGCATGGCGCGGCAGGTCTGCCGCACCGTTCGCTCGTCGTCGATCACCAGCACGTGCATCTTGAACGTAGCTTTCGTCAGGTCGCGGGCCGGGGCGGACTGCTGGTCCGCCATGGGGAAGTGAACCGTGAAGGTGGAACCGACGCCGGGTTTCGTATTCACCTGCAGCGCGCCCCCGTGGCCGCGCACGATGCCCATCACGGCCGAAAGCCCGAGGCCGCGGCCGGTGAACTTCGTGGTGAAGAACGGATCGAAGATTTTCGCGCAGGTTTCCTCGTCCATCCCCGTGCCGTTGTCGCGGACTTCGAGGCACACATAGCTGCCCGGCTTCGCCTGATCGCGAATACGGGCGCGCGCCAGGTCGTCTTCCGTAAGCGCCTCCACGCCGGTGCTGATCATGATGATGCCGCTCCGGTCCTCCATCGCCTCGGCGGCATTGATGACGAGGTTCATGATGAGCTGCTGCATCTGCCCGCGGTCGGCGCGGATGCGCGGAAGCGGCTCGTGCAGCGACAGGCGCAGATCGATGTGGCGCGGCACCGAGACGTGGAGCAGCGGGAGGATATCGCGCACGATGTCGCTCATGTTCAACGGCTCGATCACGAACCGGCCTTTGCCCGCATAAGCCAGAAGCTGGCGCGTGAGGTGCGCCGCCTGCTCCGCCGCTTTCACCACGCGCTCCAGCGGGGCGCGATGCGGACTCGATTCCGGCAGCGTTTCGAGCACCAGCGTCGCGTTGCCCAGAACGCCGGTAAGAAGGTTATTGAAGTCGTGCGCGATGCCGCCCGCCAGCAGCCCCACGCTTTCGAGGCGCTGCGTGTGGCGCATTTGCTCGTCGAAGCCGCGGCGGCGGCGGCGTTCGCCGGATTCCTCGATCTCGCGGCTCACCGCGAGCGGCAATCGCGTGAGATTTTCCTTCATCACGCAATCGCGCGCGCCGTTGCGCATCGCCTCGATGATGAAATCTTCGCGAACGCTTCCCGAGACCACGATGAACGGAACGTCCACGCCGGACCGTTTCACGATTTCGAGCGCATCGATGGCGCTGAATGCCGGCAGGCTGTAATCGGACAGGACGACGTCGTATTCTCCGCTCGCGAGGGCGGTTTCGAGAGCGGGTGCGGTTTCGACGCGGGTGTAAACAGGGTCGAAACCGCCCCGCCTCAGCTCGTCGCTGATGAGGACGGCGTCATCGTCCGAGTCTTCGATAATGAGGACGCGAATCGTCTCGGCCATTTCCGGTCTCGAACGTCCGCGAAGTTATTCGGGAATCGGAACCTTCGAAACTCCCATGGGGTACTGGACGCCGGCGCGCAGCCCCTCGCCTGCATAGCGGTCCGGATGACGGTTGAATTCGTCCCTGCATTTTTCCGTGCAGAAGAAGAAATCGTGCCCCTCGAAATTTTCCGACAGGGCGTTCTCCGGATTCACTTCCTTGCCACAAACCGGATCAATTGTCATGAATTGACGTGAGCAATCGCTTCGCCATGTCACGGCCGCCGGAGCAGCGCGACGCCGGCGACGATCAAAATGGCGGCGACCACCCGCGCGGCGGACAGCCGCTCGCCGAGGAGCAGCACGCCGAAAGCGAGAGCCAGCGCGGCTTCGAGACCGAGAACGGCAACATAGACCGGGCCCATGTCCGAATGGCGCATGGCGCGGGCCTGAAAAATCGCGCCAGCCATGAACAGCGCGAGAAACGCGGCGGTGGGACCGGGCCGGACGGCGCCCGCCGACTGCTTCATAAAAAAGCCGCCCCCTGCGAAACAGAGGGCGGCGAGGAAGAGAAGCAGTATTTGCACCGGAACGAAAGGTTCCGGCTAGAACGTGTAGAGCAGCGTGCCCGGGGGCGGCGGCTCGAGTTCCCCTTCAGCCGGGCCCGCGCCTACCGGTACGGCTTCCGGCTGATTGACGAGCCGGTAATAGATGCCGGTGTCGGCCAGGTAGATTTCGAGATCGGCCGGCTTGGGAAGATTGCCCTGGATGAGCGCTTCGGAAAGCGGGTCTTCGATGTACTTCTGGAGAGCCCGGCGCAGAGGCCGCGCGCCGTAGCTGCGGTCGAGGCAGGTCTTTTCCAGGATGTACTTGGCCGCATCGTCGCCGAGTTTGATTTTGATCTGCTTCGGCTCGAGGTTCTTGTTGATCTGTTCGACGAGCAGGTCGATGATCTTGATCAGGTCGTCATCCGTGAGCGACTGGAACAGGATGATGTCGTCCAGACGATTCAGGAATTCCGGATTGAAGGCGCGCTTGACTTCGCCGCGCACCTGATCTTCGATCTTCGACGGCAGACCTTCTCCGACCGGAGCCGAGAACCCGAGGTGGCCGCGCTTTTCGAGGAAGCGGGCGCCGAGGTTCGAGGTCATGATGATGATCGTGTTCTTGAAGTCGATCGTGTTGCCAAGCCCGTCTGTGAGCTGGCCGTCTTCGAACACCTGCAGCAGGATATTAAAGATATCCGGATGCGCCTTCTCGATTTCGTCGAGAAGAATGATGGAATAGGGGGAACGCTTTACGCGCTCGGTCAACTGGCCGCCTTCCTCGTAGCCCACGTATCCGGGAGGCGAACCGATCAGCTTCGAGACCGAGTGCTTTTCCATGAACTCGGACATATCGAAGCGGATGAGGCTCTTTTCGCTTCCGAACAGGAAGTTCGCCAGAGCGCGGGCGACTTCGGTCTTGCCGACGCCGGTGGGTCCGAGGAACAGGAACGATCCGGCCGGACGCTGCGAGGCTTTGAGGCCGGCGCGCGAACGGCGGATGGCGCGGGCCAGAGCAGAAATCGCTTTTTCCTGGCTGATGACGCGCCTGTGCAGTTCGTCTTCGATGCGGAGGAGCTTTGCGACTTCCTCTTCCTTGATGGCGGTCATCGGAACGCCGGTCCAGCGGGCGACCACGTCCTCGATGTCTTCCTTGGTGACGACGCCGGTGGAGGAATCGTCGAGATTGTATTTCTCGCGGAGCTGGCGCATGTTTTCGCGCTCTTTGCGCTCCTCGTCCGAATAGAAGCGCGCCTTCTCGAACTCATGGTTCGCGATGGCGTTCTCCATGCGGTGCACGATGAACTTGATGCGCTTCTGAATGTCGGCGAGATCGCTGGGCAGCGTGGTCTGGCGCAGCTTGACGCGCGCGCCCGCCTCATCGATCAGGTCGATGGCTTTGTCCGGCAGAAAACGATCCGGAATGTAGCGGCTCGAAGTAAAGACGGCGGCTTCGATGGCGTCGTCCGTGTAGCTGACCGCGTGGAATTTTTCGTAGCGGTCCTTGATGCCGAACATGATTTTCACGGCATCGGTTTCGCTCGGCGGCGGCACCTTGACGGCCTGGAAGCGGCGCTCGAGCGAGCGGTCCTTTTCAATGGACTTGCGGAATTCGCCCGGCGTGGTGGCGCCGATGCACTGGATTTCGCCCCGGGACAGAGCCGGTTTCAGGATATTGGCGGCGTCGAGCGAGCCTTCGGCCGAACCGGCGCCGACCAGGGTATGAAGCTCATCGATGAAGATGATGGCGTTCTGATTCTCCATCAGTTCCTTCATGATGGTCTTCAGGCGCTCTTCAAACTGGCCGCGGTACTTGGTTCCGGCGACGATCAGCGACAGATCGAGGGCGAGGATTCGCTTGTCGGCGAGGAAAGACGGCACGTCGCCATCGGCGATACGCTGAGCGAGACCTTCGACAATGGCGGTCTTGCCGACGCCCGGCTCCCCGATCAGAACCGGATTGTTCTTGGTGCGGCGGCAGAGGATCTGGACGACGCGCTCGAGTTCGTAATCGCGGCCGATCAGCGGGTCGAGCGAATTGTCGATGGCGGCCTGCGTGAGGTCGCGGGAGAACTCGGCCAGAAGAGAGCTTTCCTTGGGCCGGTTGGCGGCGACTTTTTCGGACTGGGAACGCTGCAACTCTTCCCGGATGGTGGCGAGGCGCAGCCCCCGCTCATGCAGGATTTCCGCGGCGAAGCATTTCTCTTCGCGCAAGAGCCCGAGCAGCAGGTGTTCCGTACCGATGTGCTTGTGGTTGAGGCGTTCAGCCTCTTCGGCGCCATAGGCCAGCACGCGTTTGCACTCGTGGCTGAGCGGCAGGTCAACCGAGGTTGAAACCTTTTCGCGGACCGTAGTATGCCCTTCAATCTGCTTGCGGATGGAATCCACGGCGGCATGAGACCGCAGAAACCGGTTGGCGAGCTGTTTATCCTCCCGCAGGAGGCCGAGCAGCAGGTGTTCCGTCTCAATGAACGGGCTGCCGAACTGGCTGGCCTCATAACGCGCGAAGAAGATGACGCGACGCGCTTTTTCGGTATAACGCTCAAACATTTTTAGTGGGTTCCCCCCTGGGCCGGTTGACCCCTACCAATAAAGATACTCTTCGCCTGGATTCCGTTGCAAAAGACGCTACGGGCACGGTCCAAAACGACAATGGTCCGCCGCATACAGATGATCACACCGTTTGAAGCGCGCCGGCTTCGAGTTTCAGGACGCGATCCGACACGCGCGCGAACTGGTAATTATGAGTGACCAGAATGGCCGTGAGGTTACGCTTTCGACGAAGATTCGAAATGAGATCGAACACGGCAGTACCAGTTCGCTCATCGAGATTGCCGGTTGGCTCGTCGGCCAGCAAAAGAGAAGGTTCGGAAGCGAGCGCGCGAGCGAGCGCCACGCGCTGCTGCTCCCCGCCCGAGAGTTCACCCGCGCGATGATCGGCCCGGGCGGCCAGGCCGACTTCATCGAGCCTCGAGAGTGCGGATTCCGCCGCTTTGGCGCGCGAAACTCCACGAATCAGCAGCGGCATCATCACGTTCTCGAGGGCGGTGAATTCGCCGAGCAAGTGGTGCTGCTGCCAGACGTACCCGATTTCACGATTCCGGAAGGTGGCGCGCCCGGATTCGTTCAGCGCAGAAATATTCGTACCTCTGTAGTATATAGCGCCGGAAGAAGGGCTGTCGAGGCCGGCGAGCAGGTGAAGAAGCGTGCTTTTTCCGGCGCCGCTTTCACCTATGATGGCGACCTGCTCGGTGGGTTGAACTTCGAGGTTCAGGTCCCGGAAGATCTGAAGCGCGGTTTCGCCGGAGCCATAGACCTTGGTAAGACTCTCGACCCGGATGACCGGCGCGGTTTCCAAGGGGTAGTTTAGCGCGCACGGCGGGTGCAGCGGAATGGGGAGTGAGCCCGGGGAGCGCCGCGCGGCGCCGGGCCCACGGCCAGGAGTCTGCGATGCATGCTCCCGCGGGGCGATACCGAACGAAGCCAGTTTTCCCGGCAAGTACCTGATATTGCGGCAGTTCCGACCGGAAAACGACCGCCGCGAGCAGCAGGCTGCCGCTCGGCAAAAGCCGGAATTACAAAACAAAGCCGATCCGGTGGATCGATTCAATTGATCGATTCGGCTGGTCACCGATTCCGCCGATGGTCGATCCGGGCGATGGAGCGGCTCGAAAAAACGAAGCCATCCGCGAAGTTGCGCTACGCGGAGCCCTGGCTCGATTAAACTGACCGGCAGCCGCCGGCCACAGCAAAATTACAAAACAAAGCCAATTCCGGA
>DAIDJK010000065.1 GCA_027450225.1 Bryobacterales bacterium
CAAGGTGGACGCGGAGAGGACCGTGCCGCCGCGCGCGCTCGACGATTTTCAGAACTGGCTTTCGCAGCGCAACATCCAGCCGACATTGCATGAGTGGATCGAGAACCACGATTACATCGAGGCGCGGCTGCAGACCGAGATCTTCAACCAGTCGATCGGCGTGGAAAAGGGCGATCAGGTGGAAGCGCGCATCGATCCGCAGATACAGGCGGCGCTGGCGGCGGTTACTCCCAAATCCCAGGCGAAATAGAAAGCGAGCGAGGACAATCGCGCAATAATATGCGCAGATGACTTCCACGATTTCGCTTGCACAGGAAAAGAATCCCTGGCTGGCGGCCGAAGCGCGCTTCGACCAGGCCGCCGACCGCCTGAAGATCGACGACGGCATGCGCAAGGTGCTGAAAGCGCCGGCGCGGGAGATCACGGTGAACATTCCGGTTCAACTGGATGACGGAAGGCTGGAAGTCTTCACCGGTTATCGTGTACAGCACTCGATCGCGCGCGGTCCGGGAAAGGGCGGGATTCGCTATGCGCCGGACGTGACGCTGGATGAAGTGCGGGCGCTCGCTTCGTGGATGACGTGGAAATGCGCGGTGGTGAACATTCCATTCGGCGGAGCGAAGGGCGGCGTGATCTGCGATCCCGCGATGCTTTCGGATGGCGAACTCGAACGCATTACGCGGCGCTATACGGCGGAGATTATCGAAATGATCGGGCCGGAGCGGGATGTGCCGGCGCCGGACGTGAATACGAACGACCGCGTGATGGCGTGGATCATGGACACGTATTCGATGCACGTGCGGCATGCGACGACGGCGGTGGTGACCGGCAAGCCGATGGAACTGGGCGGGTCCCGGGGACGGCGCGAGGCGACGGGGCGCGGCTGCATGATGGTGACGCTGGAGGCGCTGAAGAAGTTCGGTCTGGCGCCGGCGGAAACGCGCGTGGTGATTCAGGGATTCGGCAACGTCGGCGGAATGGCGGCGCAGTTGATGAGCGGGCGCGGGTTCCGGATTATCGCGATCATCGAATACGATGGCGCGGTTTACAACCGGAATGGTCTCGACATCGAATCGCTGATGAGCTATCGGCGGGAAACGGGGTCGATCAACGGATTCCCGGACGCGGAAGCGATGGACAAGCGCGAAGCGATGTTTCTGGACTGCGATGTTCTGATTCCCGCGGCGACGGAAAACGTGATCACGTCGGAGAACGCGGACCGGCTGCGCTGCCGCATTCTGTGCGAGGGAGCGAACGGGCCGACGACGTCGATTGCGGACGAGATTCTGGCGGAGAAGAAGGTTTTCGTGATCCCGGATATTCTGGCGAATGCCGGCGGCGTTACGGTTTCCTATTTCGAATGGGAGCAGGACCGGCAGGGCTTTTTCTGGAACGAAGAACTGGTGAATTCGAGGCTGGAAGAAGTGATGGTGGGGAGCTTTGACGCGGTGACAGGTTATGCGACGAAGCATGCGGTGGATAATCGGACCGCTGCCTATATGGTGGCGCTCGATCGGGTGGCTTCGGCCATTCGGCTGCGCGGCATCTACGCGTGAGATAACGCTGCAATGCGCCGAACCGCGCCGGACTCCCCGAAAGCCCGGCGCGGGGTACACGAGCGGGGCCACCGCCGTCTCCAAACAGTGGCCCCCATCAGCAAGAGCTTGCCGCCAAACAAACCCTTACTGACTGGAGGGTACATGCCTGGGCGGAGGGTTCCAGCCGCGCTGCTGTGTAAGTTGTTGACAGGACGCTGAATATTTCTTTTGGCTTTCTGTCACTACAGCGGTGTGGGGGAGTTCTGTCAGGAGGGCGTCGGCGCCGTTCCGGCGCCGCGCGAGTTTCACCTGTGGCGGCGGCGAGAGATTGCGGCGGGCTACGCTCGAAAGGAGTCAGCGGACGTACAGCGGGATTTTAACGGGCGCTGATAGGGCGGGAGTGCAATGCCACTGCGCAATCGGGTGGGGCCGGATGGGGAGATCTTCGCGACGCCGGCGCGGGGAACGTTGATGGGGAATCGCGGTGGGGCGATCCACAACGACCGCCGCGAGATCGTGCGGCCGTATGCGAGCCGGCGATGGATTGCGTGCGTGCTGGAGTTTCGGGGGCGGCATCGGGAGGTGATGTCTCCGGGGCGGTATACGGAATTGTTTTTCCTCGACGAAGCGGTCGCGCTGGCGGCGGGGCACAGGCCCTGCGCGGAATGCCGGCGCGAAAGGTTCAATGCCTTCAAGGCGGCGTGGGCGCGGTCGCATGGGCTCGACGCGGGCACTTTCGTTTATGCCGACGCCATCGACGAGGAACTGCATGGCGCCCGATTCTCGCGGCCCGGCGGGAAGGTGACGTGGGAGGGCCGTTTGGAGTCGATGCCGGACGGCGCTTTTATCCGGATGGATGGGGCGAACTGGCTGGTGTGGGGCGACAGGCTGCTTCGGTGGTCCCCCGAAGGGTATGTGGAGAGACGCGAGCGGTGTGAGAACGCGCGGGTCGAGGTGTTGACGCCGCAGCCGATCGCGGGAGTTCTCAAGCACGGGTACACACCCGGGACTCACTGGACGCGGGCGCGGGAGTAAAGCCAGGACGCGGTGAGCAGAAGCATGCCGAGCGCTCCGAAGGCGGACATGCGGTAGAGGCGGTCGAGAAACCAGACATCCCAGAGGTAGAGCTTGGCGATCACGACCCCGATGAGCGTGAGGCCGACGTTGCGGGCGAGAAGATTTCTGCGTCCGAGTCCCCAGGCGAGAACTGCGATGCCATACAGCGCAAGGAAGATGGAGCCGGCTTCGCTTTCGGCGGCGCTGCGCGAGGCGGAGGAAGTGAGTCGATCGGTTTCCATGACGACGACGCGGAGGAGGCCGGTGACGAGGAACGCGTGGCCGATGGCGCGCAGTGGCGTTGCGAAATGAATGGCGGCGAGGATGAGGGTCAGGATCGGGAACCAGTCGGGATGCGAACCGCGGCTGAGGTAAAACGCCGCGAGGATGGTTTCGGCGGCGATGGCGGCGGCAAGCGGCATCCATTGGCGGCGCGCGGCGAGGAACAGGCAGGCGCAATCGATAACGCCGAGATATGGCGCGACGACGGAGGCGGCGCCGCCGAGGAGCACAGGGGTGAGCAGTGCGCTCGAGAAGCCGAGGCCGGCGATGGCGGGATGCGCGTAGCGGAATGAGAGCGCGACCGCAATGGCCGAAACGGCGACGAGCGCGGCGGCGGCGATGGATTCCGGGATGAGGTGGTACCAGGAGAATGCGGCGTACGCGGTGATGTAGAGGGTTGCAAGGCCGCATCCGGCGAGGCACTGGACGAATACGGCTTCATTGCGAGGACGGAGACGATCCGCGGCGAAGATGAGCGCCGAGCCGAACGCGATGCCCAGAGCGATGCGGGTTCCAGGGCCGATCCAGCGGTTATCGACCGCGTATTTGAAAAAGAAGATGATGCCGATGGCGAGCGTGATGGCGCCGATGCGGTTGACGGCGGCGAGCCCGGGTTGCGCTTCGCGCGCCGGGACAGGCTT
>DAIDJK010000066.1 GCA_027450225.1 Bryobacterales bacterium
GCCGATCCGGCACGGCATCTGGAAGCGGCCCGCGTGCTCGGCGCGAACGTGGATCGCGCCAGCGCTGAGGATGCGGGCAGGATACTGGCGGACCAGTTGATCCGCATCATGCGCGATCTCAGCATGCCGAACGGCCTTGGCGCGCTCGGCTACACGTCATCCGATATTCCGGCGCTGGTCGAGGGCACGCTCCCGCAGCACCGTGTAACCAAACTAGCCCCGCGCGCCGCCGGTCCCGAAGAACTGGCGCGGCTCTTTGAGGATTCGATGAAGATCTGGTAGCCCGTCAGACCTTCAGCATTCCGCTCTCGATCAGCGAGAACACGGCTTCCTTCACCGCTTCGGGCGAGCGCCGCGGGCTATACCCGAGTAACGTGCGCGCTTTCTCGATGCTGCAGTTCGGTGACCGCTCGATGTGACCACAGGTCACCTGCGCATCGCGCTCGGAGACAGTCTTTCGCCATTCCTGCCACGGCAGAAATCGAAGCGCCGGTTCCCGGCCGAACCACCGTGAAGCGACGTGCGCGAATCCCCAGAGCGTCATCGCAGCGGGCGAGACCACATGAAACGCTTCTCCGATCGAAACCTCCGGTCGTGCGAGCGCCAGAACGAATGCCTGCGCCACGTCGTCAGCATGAACGTGATGCACCGTCTCGCGGCCGATATTCGGCAGGCAGACCTCGTTGCCGCGCGCCAGATCCGCGAAGACCTGCAGGTTGAAGTTGGCGGCCGGATTGATCGGCGCCCAGCCGGGCCCAACCAGATGACCGGGATGCAGAACCGTGGCCGGCACGCCACCGGAACGCGCCTCGCCGAGCAGATACTCTTCGATCGCCCTTTTCCTGCGGCCGTAATCATCGGTCGGGCAGAGGTCCTGGTCTTCCGTGGCTGGCGTTTCGGTGGCGGGCCCGTGCACCCAGATGGTTCCGCAGTGCAAAAAATGCCGCACCCGGCCGCGCAGCGCATCGGCAAGATGGCGGGCGCTTTCGAGCGTGTAACAGGTCAGATCGATAACGGCATCTGGTTTGAGATCGCGGACGCGAGCCCCGAATTCTCCCGCCGCTTCCGCCGCCGTTCGATCGAGCGATATCTGCTCGACTGACTCCCAGACGGGGCTCGCAACGTAAGGCTGCCGCAGTTGCCGGCTGATGCTGACGGTCTGATGCCCCGCTTCGACCAGCCGCGGAATCAGAAACGTGCCAATGTGGCCGGTACCGCCGATGACGACAGTTCGCAACGGACTAAACGGTTTGCGAAGCGGTGCGCATCATCGCCTCGATCTGCCGGGCGGCATGCATCACCTTCTCGCCGCAAATGGCGTAAAGATCTTCCGAGAATCGCAGCGCCGGAGCCGAGATGCCAATCGATCCAATCAGCACCCCATCCTCGCTGCGGATTGGCGCCGCCACGCACCGGATGCCTTCCATATATTCGCCATCGTCGCTCGCATATCCGCGAGCGCGATTCATCGCGCAGACCTCCGCCAGTTGATTCACCGAGGTGCACGTGTGCGCCGTCCATGCGCGCAGCGGGCCGGAGCCCAGCAGCGATGTGAGAGCGCGCTTGTCGAAATCCGTCAGCAGCGCCTTGCCGTGCGCCGTCGCGTAAAGAGGAACCAGTTCGCCTGTCTGGCCCGAGATGGTGATCACGTGGCTGCTCATCACGTGATCGATGAACAGGCCGTTCCTGCCTTCACGAACCGCCAGATGCGCCGTCTCGTTGGTCGCCGCCGCCAAGTCCTTCAGATGGTCGTGCGAAACCAGAATGAGCGTCTTGCTCCAGTCGTATTCACGCGACAGGCGCCAGAGCGACGGCCCCAGTATATAGTCCTTGCGCGCGCCTGGATAGGCCAGGAAACCACGCCGTTTCAGCGTGTTGGCAAGGCGGAACACACTCGAGCGATCAATGCCGAGAAGGCCGGTCAATTCGCTCAGCGAAACCGGATCGGACGATTTCGCTACTGCTTCGAGAATAGCCAGGCCCCGGTCGAGGCTCTGGATGGAGCGCGTTTCCTGCGTCTGGGAGCCGTTGGACATAAGACAGATATGATTGTACGAAACTGGCTGCCCATTCCGTTGAATCGTTTCCCGGCTTCGGGTTGGGTGCTCCACTCCCGGCTTGACTTCGCCAGGGTGCGCTGTTAGCCTGTTGGTTCAAAATCAACGTACATTGCTCTATCGCCAATGTGTTTCGGTCAGCAATCGTTTGGGATTCGAGATTTCCCTGGCGCCAGGGTAAGTTAAACATTCCGGCCACTTTCGTTATACACCGCGCAAAACGAGCTCATCACCGCAACGAACCCCGGGAGCTCGGGCTTGAATTCCGGCGCCGGAAAAGAGGCAGCAAGTGATCGCTCAGGAAGTTCGCAGATTAACGTGTTATGTGGATGGCGAACCGCGGGTTTCTGATTCCCGCGACTACTTCGACATCTTCGACCCCAGCACCGGGCAGGTGATTGCGCAGGCCCCGGACTGCACTCTGGCTGAAGTGAACGCCGCCGTGGAATCGGCAAAGTCCGCGTTCCCCGCATGGGCGGACACGCCCGCCATGAAGCGCGTGCAGGTCTTGTACAGGTTTCGCCAGCTCATCGAAGAGAACCTGACGGACCTGACCCGCATGGTCGCCACCGAGCACGGCAAGGTTTGGGAAGAAGCGCAGGGCGATGTTCTGAAGTCGAAAGAGGTGGTGGAAGTCGCCTGCGGCATCCCGACTCTGCTCGAAGGCGAGTCGCTGATGAACGCCTCGGCCGGCTACGACACCACTCTCTATCGCGAACCGCTGGGCGTATTCGCCGGCATTTCGCCGTTCAACTTCCCGGCCATGATTCCGATGGGCTGGATGATGCCGCTCTGCATCGCAACCGGCAACACGCTGGTGCTGCGGCCGTCACCCGTCACGCCCATGACGTCCATCCGCATGGTGGAAATGCTCTATGAAGCAGGCCTGCCGCGCGGCGTCGTCAACATTGTTACCTGCGGGCCGAAGCATGCCGAGGCGCTGGCCACCCATCCGGACGTGAAAGGCGTGATGTTCGTCGGTTCCACGCCCGTGGGCCAGCATGTCTATGCCACAGCCGCCGCCAACGGAAAACGCGTGCAGGCGCTCTGCCAGGCCAAGAATCACGCCCTGGTGATGGAAGACGCGCCCATCGAGCGCACCGCGCGCGGCATCATCAATGGCGCCTTCGGCTGCGCGGGCGAGCGCTGTATGGCGCTGCCGGTGGTTGCGGTGCAGGAGAAAGTCGCGGACCAGCTGGTCGATTGCCTCATTCGCTTCTCGAAGCAGCGCCGCATCGGTCCGGCTTACGACAAAGCTTCCGAGCTTGGCCCGCTCGTGACGGACCAGCATCGCAAGAACGTCGCGCGCTGGATCGAACGCGGAGTGGACGAAGGCGCGAACCTCGTGCTCGATGGCCGCGGCGTCACCGTTCGCGGCTATGAGAATGGCTTCTATCTCGGCCCCTGCATCTTCGACAACGTGAAGCCCGGCATGGCGGTAGGCGACCAGGAGATCTTTGGCCCGGTTCTCTCCGTGAAGCGTGTCGGCTCCTTTGACGAAGGCGTGAACCTCATCAATTCGAATCCGTACGCCAATGGCGCCGTGATCTTCACGCAGAACGGCTATTACTCGCGGGAATTTGCGCGCCGCTCGCACGCGGGCATGGTCGGGATCAACGTCGGCATTCCCGTTCCGGTGAGCATCTTCCCGTTCTCCGGGCACAAGAAATCCTTTTTCGGCGACCTCCACACGATGGGCAAGGACGGCATTCGCTTCTTCACGCAGGTGAAGTCCGTTACCTCCACCTGGTTCAACGAAGAAGAGATGAAGCGCGAAAAGATTGATACGTGGGATGGCATGCTGGGCCGCTGATCGCGGCAGGAACAAGCGGGACCAAGGACCATGGCGAAGAAAACAACCGTAGCGATCGCTCATTCAGATGCCGATCTCGGCCGGCCGGCCGACTATTCGCGCGAACAACTCGATCTTGTGAAAGCGATGATCCGCGACATTGCCGACCAGACCATGGGCGGCATGTCGAACATCGTCAAGAAGGGCGACAAGGTCCTCATCAAGATCAATACGGTGATTCCCGTGCCCGCCAATGAAGGATTCACGACGGACCCGCGCATGCTCGAGTCGCTGATTGAACTCGTGCAGGAGCAGCAGCCGGCGCGCATCCAGATCGGCGAACGCTGCGCCATGGGCGGCGATACGAAGAACGCGATGGACGTCTGCGGCATCACCGCGATCGCGCAGCGCACCGGCGTCGAGCTTTGCCCCTTCGATAACGTGCCGTTCGACATGTACAGGATCGATCGCGCCATCAGCTTCAACGAATTCCCGGTCCCGCGCCCGGTAAGCGAGGCCGATGTTTACATCGGCATGCCAAAGATGAAGGTGCACGTGCACACTGTCTTTACAGGCGCGCTGAAACTGCAGTTCGGCAACCTGCCCGATTACGACTGGATGGTTCGCTGTCACCGCGACGACATCTATCAGAAGATCGTGAACCTTACGCGCGCGGCCAATCCGAAGTGGTTCATCATGGATTCCCTCTACGCGTGCCAGGGCAATGGCCCG
Source organism: Bryobacterales bacterium (assembly GCA_027450225.1). Taxonomy (GTDB): domain Bacteria; phylum Acidobacteriota; class Terriglobia; order Bryobacterales; family Bryobacteraceae; genus BOG-234. Next base: position 4,582 of record DAIDJK010000066.1, read on the forward strand.
TTCAGCGCCTATCAGCACGATCTCATCAAAGACTTCAACACCATCTGCGGCGGTCCGGATGGCGTCGCCGTAGACACCATCTGCGAAGCCCTGATGGATTGGGATGAACCGGGAACGAACGTGCCTTCCACCGTGCTTGGCGCGCAGGAAGGTCTCGGCACGAATCAGATGGACGAGATCGAGCTGAAAGGCGCGCCGCTCGACCAGGTCAAGCGCCGCTTCCGCCGCCAGAATACCGTGCTCACCGGGCCATTCCCGAACGTGAAAGTCATCTATGGCAACACATGCGAAGCCGGCTGCAAGGCCATCATCCGCATGCAGCTCGATCAGGCGAAAGAGAACGGCGATCTCGCGAAGCTCAAGCGCCCGCTCTATGTCTTCACCGGCCTGCAGTTCGAACAAATCAATCCGGTGGATGGCGACGTGATCGTTGTCGGCGATTGCGCGAAGTCCGTGCTGGAACGCTTTCCGGATGCGCAGTACTGGGGCAGTTCCGAAGAGTTCCCAAACTGCACCCCGATCTGGGCCAACATCCCGGAGCGCTCGATCGCCACCTACATCCGCAAGCTGACCGAAATCTCACAGGCTGCGTAATGGCTTCCGGTTCAATCGAAGCGCGCGACGCCGCCACTTCGCCCCGCGGCCTCACGGGAACGGACGAATACCTCCGGCGCCAGGGCATCCTGAAGCTGCTCGAGATCAAGGATTCCGATATCCGCATCCTGACGCTCGAGCAGTGCCGCGATGCCGTGGATAACGGTCTTCATTCGGGCGGGGCGTTTTCCGCGACGATCCCTCTCGTCGCGCTCTATTACGGCAGTTTCATCCGTCCCGATATCGAAAATCCCACGCGACGCGGGCAGGACACGTTTGTCCTCAGCAAGGGCCACGCGGTCGCGGCGCTCGCCTCCATCTATGCCGAACTCGGCTACTTCGATCGATCGGTTCTGAAGAACTCGCGCTCGTACGAAAGCATTCTGAACGGGCATCCCGGCCCGCTGCTGCCCGGCGTCCACATCGCCACCGGCCCCATGGGCCAGGGCTTCTCGGTCGCCCAGGGATTCGCCAT
>DAIDJK010000067.1 GCA_027450225.1 Bryobacterales bacterium
GATATTGCTCATCGGCTGACCGCTTTCTCTTTCTGAAGAGCTGAAATTCGGATGTCTTTAGGAGCTGAAACAGGCGCATCGGGCCGCGCGCCGGCCTGATACAGGAACGGAGGACTCATCACGATCGCCTCGATCAGCGACTGCGAACGGTAACCATCGGCCGCCAGCTTCGTGATGACCGCATCCACCGAGCAGGAATCCTGCGGCGTGAGACTGCGGCCCAGCGCATAGCCCAGCATCCGGCTCGTCAGGTTCCGCAGGAAAAGATCCTTCTTCGCCAGAAGCACGGCGCGCAATTCATCCGGCCCGGCGAATCTCGTTCCGTCCGGCAGTTCGCCGGTATTGTCGATGGGCTTCCCGGCTTCCTCCGTGCGCCACTGGCCAAGAGCGTCGTAGTTTTCGAGCGCGAAGCCGATGGGATCGATGCGGCTGTGGCAACTGGCGCAAACCGGATTGGCGCGGTGCTGCGCCAGACGCTCACGCATGGTTGCGGGCGCGGCGCCGGGTTTCTCTTCGAGCGCCGGAACATTCGGCGGCGGGGGCAGCGGCGGCGTGCCGAGAATCGCATCCAGAACCCACTTGCCACGCAGCACGGGGCTGGTGCGGTATGGATAGGACGAGCCCGCCAGTACCGCCGACATGCCCAGCAGACCGCCGCGATGGCTGCCCGGCGGCAGTTTGATGCGCTGCGGCTGCTCCTGATTGTCCTTGTTCAGCAAAGATTTATCGAGGCCGTAGAGCACGGCCAGCTTTTTGGTCATGATCGTCCAGTTGGAATCGATCAGATCCGTAACCGGCGCGTCGTTCGCCAGCATGGCGTGAAAGAAAACGATCGGCTGGAAGCGAATATCGCCCTGCAGGTCGGCATCGGAGGCGTAATTCGGAAATATCTTCGGGTCCGGAACGAACTCCCGCCCAAGTTCCCGCGTGCCAAGCCACTGCGTGACGAAGCTCTCTACGAAGCCCATCGACTTGCCCCTGCGCAGCATGCGGCCAATCTCTTCTTTCAGCACCGCCGGCTCGTGCAGCTTTCCCATGGAGGCGAGATCGAACAGCATCTCATCCGGCATGCTGTCCCAGAGGAAATAAGAGAGCCGCGAAGCCAGCGCGTAATCGTCCACCGGGCGCGGTTCGGGGCTCGGGTTCGGCGCCTCGATGCGAAACAGAAACTGAGGCGACATCAGAACGCCGCGCAGCATATAAACCACCGAAGCATCGAAGGTCTCGTGCTTCTGCTGCGCGTGGCGGAACAGCGCGAGGAACGGTTCCATTTCCGCGGGCTCTACCGGTCTGCGGAAAGCTCTGGGCAGGAATTCCCGCAGAACCCCGCGCGCCGCTTCGATGGGCGGCCGGCCCGGCCCCGGTTCCACGATGCCGATTCTTGCCCGCGCGCGCGAATCCTTCACCGCGAATTCGAGCGATTCCTTCGCCGCATCCATGTATTTCTCGGTGAGCAGCGGCGAAAGGAACAGAACCTCGGCGGCATTGTCGAAACCCTGCCCGCCGGCGCCGTCGGCCGGCAGATCGTGCCCGACATTCAGGTGAATATCCAGCAGTTCCCGCATGGTGGCGGTGTATTCGTCGCGGTTCAGGCGGCGGATCATCGCCGTTCCGGGTTGCGCTCCGGCGGCGCACACCTGGGCGTGCAGTTGCGCATCGACGGATTTGACGAACGCCTCGCGCTCATTCAGCGGCGGAGCAGGCGCGCCCATCGGGGGCATTTCGCTGTTGCGGACGCGGAGCGCGATCTTCGTCCACTGCTCGATCGAAGGCTCCGCGACATTCAGGCCGCCGGCCGGAGCAGCTCCGGAATGACAGGTCTGGCAGTACGTCTTCAGGAACGTTTCCGTGCCCGCCGCGCCATAACAGGCAAGCGGCAGCAGCGCCAGAACGGCTGTGGAAAGCAGGTTTCGCATCGCGTCAGGCCAGGCGTTTCAAATGCACGGTCTGCGGCTGCCGCTGCGGATTCGCATTCGCGGCCGCGTCCTTCGCAGCGGGCGGCTTTGAGGCAGCCTGCTGAGCCGAGATGTCCACCCGCCTGCGCGTCAGCTGCATGTCGTCGCCCGTGACGGTTCCCGTATAAAGGAACGTTGTGATTGCGCCGTTCAACTCCGTCGTTACCTTGAAGGAAATCCCGGCGCCGGACAGGCTCGGGTCCAGAATCGGGGTGCTTTCGTTGTCACCGTACATCTTGCCGGCGAGCGCATTCCCGTTCTGAGTGAACCGGAATGAGAGGTCCTGCGGATCGCCCGTGCGATCCGTGATCTGGCCGGTCCAGATTCCGGAGACATCGCCCGCGAAAGCGGAAGCTGCCGGGATCATCACTGCGGCGCAGATCACCACCAGTCGAGTTATCGTCCTCAACCCGGCCAACATATTACCGTTGCTTAGTTTACCGTTATTTCCCACCGGATGAGCCAATCCAAAGGCAAGCTGCCCCGCACCGGCCCGCAATCCCGAGCGTAATTTTTTGCTTTGGGCTGTGATTCACCCCGAAGCGGAGGTATATTCCTCACATGTCACTTCGTGCGGGCGTATACGTTGTTCCGACAGATACCTGGTACATCGAGCGTACTGTCTGGCTGATCGCCGGGTTTGTTCTGCTGGCGAGCACGGGCCTGGCGCTTGCGGTCAACCCGTTGTTCATCTTCGGCGTGGTCGCCACGGGACTGATTTCGATCAATGTATCGCTGACCGGCTTCTGCCCGGTCGGCAACGTACTGCAGCTTTTCGGTTTTCAGGCAATGCTGGGCGCCAGCGCTCATGGCCGGGGAAATCTTTATTTCATGCAGACGGACCGGTGGTATCTCGAACGGCGAATCTATCTTGCGGTCGGGTTCAATATCTCGGTGGCGTCGGTTTTGTTTCTCGAAGTGAGCCGGTGGTTCAGCCTCTTCACGATCTTTGTGGGCGGCGCCATGGTCTGGTTCGCCGCCACCGGATTCTGCGTGATGGCGAACATGCTGTACTGGATCGGTTCCGAGCCGCGGCTGAATCCGGAAGCCCTTCCGTCCGGCCGGTGCGCGGATTGCGCGAAGGCGGAGGTGTGCGTCAGCCATCCGCGGGCGACAGGCGAACCGTCGCTTCTCACGATCCGCTGAGATACCTCTTACTTCCCCTCGAAGCCGTAATTCCGGGCGAGGTAGTTGACGATCGCGACGGCCTGCGCGTCGGTCAGCTCGGCTCCACGGTCGATCATGCTCTGCACCACCGCGGCCCATTCGTCGCGCGACCTCCTGCTGCTCGACACGGTGTCCAGGTCGTGGCAGCGAGTGCAGGTTTTCTCGAAGAATTCGGGCGAAGCCATCGCCTTATCTCCCGTGTTTGCAGCAGGTTCGGCGGAAGATTGGGTTCGTTCGGTAATTTCTCCGGAACCGCCTCCGAGCGCGAAGGCCACGAGAGCATCGGACGGCGCGCCCCCAAAATATGCGCCTCCGCCCGCCGCCATAATAGCAACGTACTGGCGGCCATCGCGGCCGAGGTAGGTGATCGGAATGGAGTGCCCGTTCGCGTCAATCGAAGTTTGCCAGAGCAGCCGGCCGGATTTCGATTCGAAGGCGCGGAACTGGTGATCGTTGGTGGCGGCTATGAAGACCACCCCTCCGGCAGTAGCGATGCTTCCACCCAGGCTCATGGAGCCGGTGTCGTGAATGCCGCGCTGATCGAGCGCCGGAATGCTGCCGAGCGGCGAACGCCAGGCGATCCGACCGGTATTCACGTTCACCGCCACCAGTTCACCGAATGGCGGCTTCGTGCACGGGATGCGGGTGGCAGGGTCCCAGAATCTGGCGTATGCGCCGAAGGGAGACGTGCGCACCCATGTGAACTCGCCGGATTTCGGGTCCTTGCGCCATTCCATGTGCCCCCACTGGCCGATGTTGTTCACATTGGTGAAGATGTAGCCAAGCGCGGGGTCGGACGAGAAGCCGCTCCAGTTGCCGCCGCCGAGCGTGCTGGGAAACAGCAGCGCGTTCCGTTCGGTGGGCAGCGGCGTGTACGGGCCTTCGGTGTACATCTGGTTCTTTTCGAAAAGGTCTTTGCAAAACGCCGCGTGCTCGGGCGTCAGGTTGTAGAGGTCGCCGGGCGAGAAGGTGTTCCTTGCCAGTGGCGGAGGCCAAACCGGAAACGGCTGCGTCGGCCAGGTGTGCTCGCCGGGGACGCGGCTCTGGGGCACGGGGCGTTCTTCCATGCCGAAAACCGGCTCGCCTGTGCGACGGTCGAAAATGAACGCCAGCCCCATCTTCGTAATCTGCGCCACGGCGGGAATCGCGCGGCCGTGGCGATGCACCGTGATCAGAATCGGCGCGGCCGCCGGATCGTAATCCCAGAGATCGTGATGCACCAGCTGCTGATACCAGCGCAGCTTGCCCGTCGCCGCATCGAGCGCCACCAGGCTGTTACCGTACAGCCCCTTGCCCGGACGGTCGGCGCCGTAGAAATCGGACGTGGGCGAGCCCAGCGGCACAAACAGCAGCCCGCGCTCGATATCGATGGAAAGAAAGCCCCAGTTATTCGTGCCGGAGCGGTTCTTCCAGCTACCGCCCGGCCAGGTTTCGTTGCCCGGTTCGCCGGGCCGCGGGACGGTGTGGAACTGCCACACCAGTTTGCCGGTCCGCGCATCCCAGGCGCGGATATCGCCATACGCGCCTTTGCTGGGCGAGCCTTCGTTGGGAACACTGCCCGTGATGACGAGGTCCTTGTAGATGACGGGCGGCGATTGAAGGGCCATGACGGCGTCTTTCAGATCGCCGAGCACGCCCTGTTTCAGGTCGATGCTGCCTTCATCGCCAAATCCGGTTGCGGGCTGCCCGCTGGTGGCGTCGAGCGATACCAGCCGTCCCGCGATCCCGACGAAGACGCGCGGATGCATGTTCTTCCCGCCAGGCCAGTAAGCAAGGCCGCGCAACGCCACCTTCGTCGCTTCATGCCGCCAGATTTCGTGGCCCGTAACGGGATCGACGGCGAAAACTCCGTTCGCGCCGGTGACATAGAGAACGCCGTCGATCACCACCGGGATGGATTCCGTGCCGGGCCTGCCGGTGTGAAATGTCCACGCTCGTTCGAGGCGGGTGACGTTGCCGGCGTCAATCTGCTTCAGTGGCGAATAGCGCGTTGCGCCAGGATCGTGGCCGAACATGGGCCAGTCGGTCGCGGCTGACTGCGCGCTCGCGATGCCGGCGAGGAGTGAGAAAAGAACCGTGAACCGGATCAAAACAAGTTCCTTTATATCGCTCCGGCTCCGGAGATGGCGGGCGAATCCTTCAGGCGAGCGCCTTGCCGTAGAGCACCAGCAGGCGGCTCCAGGCTTTTTCCGCGGACGGTTCGTTATAGACGTGCGAATCCGGCGGACACCAGCCATGGGCGCAGCCGGTATAGACTTCGATCTCGGCCGGCAGGTTCGCTTTGGCGAAGGTTTCGCGCATGACGTCTTTGTCGGTGGGGGAGCGCTGGTCGTCGTTCTCGGCGATTGCGACCAGGAACTGCGCGTGACTTTGCGCGGCCTGCAGATGGGGGCTGTCGCTGTTCTTTGTCACCAGTCCGCCGCCGTGAAACGAGGCCACTCCGCCAACGCGATCCGGTACGGCCGCCGCGGTACGGAACGCCATGGGTCCGCCCATGCAGTAACCCTGCGTGCCCACTTTCCGGTCCTTCGCCACGGAAGGCTGCTGATCGAGCCATGCGACGAAAGCCTTCGCGTCCGTCATGTGCGTGGTTTCGTTCAGGGTGCGGGCGAGCGGCATCACCTCCTGAATCGGCGTCGCCGCGCCCTGGCTGGCCGTGGGCGCTTTCTTCGTCCGGTAGAACGGATTCACGACGAGCACGGAATAGCCGGATTCAGCCAGCCGCCGGGCCATCTGGCGGAACGCGGGCCGCAGGCCGAAAATATCGGGCCACATGAGGACGCCCGGAGCCGTGCCGCTGGCGGGATGCACGAAGTAAGCATCGGCCGTACCGTCCGGCGTGGTGATATTCACGTCGGATTCCGTAACGGCAAGCGCGCTGGCGTCGCGGGGGAGCATCATCGCCATGCCGGCTCCGAGCAGCATGCCGAACTGTTTGCGCGTCACCAGACCGCGATGTTCGTATTCCTGGCGGTCGTTCTCGAAATGATCCTGATCACACATAGGCGGTATCGCGCCATTTTACATCGAAGCGCGCGAACCCGATCCTCAGGACGCTAAATTGCTAGCTGAGACACGCGCATGGAATGGACACCTGGCAATTCAAGCCCCGATCTGGAAGACCGCCGCGACGACAGCGGCGGACCAGGCTTTGGCGGCGGCGGCTTTGGAGGCGTTCACATCGGCATCGGGGGCGCCATTATCCTCGGTCTGCTCAGCCTGGTGTTCCATCAGAATCTGTTTCGCGTGTTCAGCGGCGCGGGTCCGGCGCCGGTCGCCGTCAATCGCGGCGCGCGCAATGCGGAACTCGACCAGCGGGAGAAGCGCGAAGTCGATTTCGTTACGTTCGTTCTGAACGACGTGCAGAACACCTGGAGCAAAGTGCTGCCACAGCAGCGTGGTATTCCGTATCGCCACGCAAAACTGGTTCTCTACCGGGACGCCTACCCTTCGGCGTGTGGAACCGCGCAAACCGCCGTGGGGCCGTTTTACTGCCCGGGCGATGAGAAAGTCTATCTGGATCTGGGCTTCTTCAACGAACTGCGCACCAGGTTCGGCGCGCCGGGAGAGTTTGCGCAGGCGTACGTGATCGCGCACGAATTCGGGCACCACATTCAGAAATTGACCGGCGTGGAAGGCCGCGTTCATCGTTTACAGGAGCAGCGGCCGGATGAAGCCAATCCGCTGTCCGTGAGGCTGGAGCTGCAGGCCGATTGCTACGCGGGCGTGTGGGGCTATTCGGCTGAGCAGCGCGGCATCGTGCATCGCGAGGATGTGCGAGAGGGGCTGCGCGCCGCGGCGGCGGTGGGCGACGACCGGCTGCAGCGCGAGTCACAGGGATACGTGAATCCCGATTCGTTCACGCACGGGACGTCCGCGCAGCGCATGCACTGGTTCGAAGCCGGGCTCGCACACGGGCAGATGAGTGACTGCAATACTTACCGGGCCCGTTGACGGGAGCCGCAGACTACTCGCGGTCCGAGTCGATCAGTTCGGCGAGTGGAACGGTGATTTCGCCGGCGGTGAGGACGCCGTCCCGAATCTCGCGCATCCCTTCAGGAGTCCAGATTTCGGCGCGCTGATCGTTGGGATCCACGATCCAGACGCAGGGAACGCCCAGATCGAGATAGTCGTGGATGCGGCGGCGAACCCGCTGGAGAGTGTCCTGGGGCGAAAGGATTTCGATGCAAAGCAGCGGAGGATCTGTAATGAATGCCTTCAGCGGGCGACTGCGGACGACTGCGATATCCGGGACACGAAAACGCCCAACCGCCACCTGCACACGCTGTTCCGGCACGGCAATGAAACTAAATCGCTTCTCGCGCTCCATCAGATAGCGCAGGATCAATGCCTGCAAACGCGCGTGTTCCCATTCCCCCCAATTTCTCACCTCGATCTCGCCATCGACGTAGTCCACGTCTGGGCTGTAATCGGTGCGAAGGTATTCTTCGAGCGAAACCGCCGTGGGAGTCATGTTCTTATTTTCTACAGATCTCCGCCGACCGGAGTCGGCGCGGACGAAACCTTCTCGGCGATCGACTTCGCCTGCAGGAAAAGCAGCAGATAATCCGGCCCGCCGGCCTTGGAATCGGTGCCCGACATATTGAACCCGCCGAAAGGATGCGCGCCCACCATCGCGCCCGTGCATTTGCGGTTCACGTACATATTGCCGACGAAGAATTCCTCCCGCGCGCGTTCCACATGTTGCGGGTCGTTCGAGTAAATCGCGCCGGTAAGCCCATACTGCGAATCGTTCGCCATGGCGAGCGCATGATCGAAATCGCGCGCGCGGCTGACCGCCAGCACGGGACCGAAAATCTCTTCCTGAAAGATGCGCGCCTTCGAATCGACATCCGCAATTACGGTGGGCGGAAGAAAGAATCCGTCGCCCCCGGGGTCGGTTCCACCCGCCAGAACGCGGCCTTCATGCTTCCCGACTTCGATATACCGCAGAATCGATTTCTTCGCGCCCGCGCTGATCACCGGGCCCATATAGTTATCGGGATCTTCCGGCGCGCCGACTTTGATCTGCTTCACCCGCGCTTCGAGCTTTTCGAGGAACTGATCGTAAATACCCGCGTGCACGATCGCGCGCGAACAGGCTGAACACTTTTGTCCCTGATAACCGAACGCCGAAACGGCCACGCCTTCCACGGCCGCGTCGAGATCGCAGCTCTCATCCACGATGATCGCGTCCTTGCCGCCCATTTCCGCCACCACGCGCTTGATCCAGATTTGCTCCGGCTGCGCCTTCGCCGCACGCTCGTTGATGTGCAGCCCCACGTCGCGCGATCCGGTGAACGAGATGAATCGCGTCTTCGGATGCGAAACCAGCAGATCCCCGATCTCGCCGCCGTTGCCGGTAAGGAAACAAAACGACTCGGGCGGGAAACCGGCATCGAGCAGCGTCTCGGCGAAAATCGCCGCGATGGTTGGCGTCTCGCTCGAAGGCTTGATGACGACAGTGTTGCCGGTTACCAGCGCGGCCACCGTCATGCCGCAAAGAATCGCCAGCGCGAAGTTCCATGGCGGAATCACCACGCCCACGCCCAGCGGCAGGTAGCGCATCTCATCGCGCTCGCCGGGAATCTGCACCACGGTCTGGGCGCCCGCGAGCCGCGCCATCTCGCGCGCGTAGTATTCGCAGAAATCGATCGCCTCGGCCACTTCGGCTTCGGCCTCGGGCCACGTCTTGCCTGCCTCGAAGACCAGCCAGGCATCGAATTCGAGCTTGCGCTGCCTTATGATTTCGGCCACGCGCAGCAGCATCCGGATGCGGTCTGCCGCCGGAGTACGGCTCCAGCGGGGAAAATTCGCATACGCCGTCTCAACCGCGCGATTCGCCAGCAGAGGCGTGGCCAGCTGGTGCACGCCCACCGTCTCCGAAGGCCGCGCCGGATTCACGGAGGTCAGCTTGTCGCCGCTGTGTATGCGCTCGCCCGCAAGAATCAGGTCATATTCCCGCCCGAGCTGCTCCCGCACTTTCGCCAGCGCTTCTTCCGCGCGCCGCCGGTTCTCGGGCTTCGTGAAGTCTGTATAAGGCTCGTTGCGGAACTCAGGGAGATTCAGGCTTGTTTTGGATGGACTCGCCATTTTCCCTCCTCGATCCCGATTTTCGCAAACGAGACCACCGGGTCATGCGCGAAACTGCACCACCACTGTTCAGCGGCGGCGCGGGCGAAGAGCCCGGACTTGGTCTGAATGCTCTCGAGCGGATACAAATCGAATGCCGGCACCCACGTCGGCGTCACGTGAGCAGCGTAAGGAGCCACATCGGAAAGCTGGCACCAGGTCTCACCCCCGTCCCGCACCAGCGCCACCATAATGTCCCGCGTATGCCCCGGCGCGACCCGGAGATCCACGCCCGCCACCGGGCTGAAATCGCCATCGATCAGCCGCATGCGTCCGGCATCGATCAGCGGCTCGTAATTCACCGGCAGATAGCTGACCGCATCCCGGGGAAGCTGTTCTCTCGCATGTTCCAGCTCGCCGCGCTGCACGTAATAAGTCGCGCGCGACAGCGCGGGCGCGGCGCCACCGTCCGCATCCACCGTGTTCCCGCTTGCGTGGTCCCAGTGCAGATGCGTGTTGATGACGATGTCGATGGATTCGGGTTCGAACCCGGCGGCGCGCAGGGCATCGCCGAGGACGACAGGCGCGTCCGGCAGACGCATGCGCTGTTTCGCCCGCGCGTCATGCCGGACGCCACCGCCGGTTTCCACCAGAATCCGCTCGCCGCCGCCATCGATGACGAAGCAGTTGAAGGCGGCTTCCACGCGGTTGAGTTCGTCCGAAGACTGGTGCTTCGACCACAGCGTCTTCGGGACGACGCCGAACATCGCGCCGCCATCCCACCAGTAGGAACCGGCGCGGACAAGCGTGATGCGGAACCGGCCGATCGAGATCGACGGAGCTTTTATCGCGCTCAGCCCTGCACCAGCTTGCGGCCGCGTTCAAACAAGTCGGCCGCATCTTCGGCGAGCTGGCGCCCGCGGTCGTAAAGCTCCCGTCCCCGTTCCATCATTTCCTTGCTGGACGAGGAAACAGCGTCACGGCCGTCTTTGGCCGCCTCGCTGATGTGATGGCGCGTATCTTCACCCGATTCCGGCGCGAGAAGCAGCGCCACCGATGCCCCGATTACCGCGCCTGCAATAAACCACCCCAGTTTGCCGCTATCGAACATGTCTGCGAATCCTCACAGCCATTTTAGTGCGGACGTTTCTCGAAAAGGTATGTTTAAGACATGGCCGACGAAACCGTAATCAACAGCGCTGAAGCAGAACCTGAAGAAGCCATGGTGGCGGTCTTCAGCTCTCAGAATCACGACGCCGAGATGGAAACGCTCGCGGTGCAGGGAGTGCTGGATGCGAACGGCATTCCGGCCATCGTGGTGGGGCCGCACGTGCTGCCGAATCTGGAATTTCAGGTACAGGTGCCGGAGCGATTCGCCGAACAGGCGGAGCGCGCCCTCGCCGAAGCGAGGGCGGCGGGTCCGGAAGCGGCCGCGGAAGCCGAAGCCGCCGGCGAGAACTCGTCGGGCGGAAACGCTTAGGCAGCGTCGCGGGCGCGCGAACGCCAGCGCGCCAGGCCCAGGCCGCCGAGAATCACGAAGGTCACCAGTTCCATGCTGGGTTCCGGTACGGCTTCGAACTGCTGCGCTATCAGCGCCTGCGCCGCCGCGGTGGGGTGCTTGCCGTCCCAGAAAACATACTGATTGGGATTCGAGCACGGAACCAGTGTGGCTGCGTTCAGGCAGGGCGTGGTCGCATTGGTGAAGCCATTGCCCGGGGCACCGGCTACAATCTGCTGCAACAGCGCGAACGTATTCACATACGTCGCGTCCTTCGGCAGTCCGGCGACGACGTCCGCGTTGAACGTGTTGGCGAAGAGATTCGCCGCGATCGGGTTGGATGAGTAGTCAGGAACCAGAGCGAGGTCGGGAACTCCCGGCACGATGATTTCCGGTGCGCCCATGGCAGCGAGGCCATCCACGATCTTCAGAATATTCGCGGCCGCCGTATTGGCGATCGCGACCGGATTGCCGGCATCAGCCGCCGCGGGGGCCAGAAGGTCGTCCGGACCGCCCCAGACAACGAACGCCGAGCTCGTCACGGGCACGGGCATGGCCTTTGCATATGCGGCAAACTGAGCCTGCATTCCCGGAAGGCTGTACGTGCCCACGCTGGTGACGCTGCCGCCAGGGTCGCCCGCAACGCCAAGCCCGGTGGTTGCGCCCGCGAATGCGTAGTCGATGAGGGGCAGTTTCTCCGCCCCGGCGAAGTCTTCCACCGCGAGTGGACCATTGGAATATCTGCCGTTGAAATAGGGTGGTGAAGGCGGCATGGCCGGCAAACCGGCTGCGACGGTTGCCTTGTACAGATTGCCGTTGTCGGAAAGGCTGTCGCCGAAGACAACGATGTCGCTGATGGTGGATGCCGATGCGACGACAGGGGCCAGCAACAATAAAAGGGTAGTAAGACTTTTCATGGCTCTTCAGGACATGTTATCCAGGATGAACCGAAATCGCGACTGGCAACCGATGCGAAGCCAGTACTAAATCCGCCAGGCCGCGCTACTTCACGGTAGCCAGCCCGGCGATCGGCGGTGCGGGATATCCGGTTGCAGGCCGCCCGGCCAGCGACAGTAAAGTCGGAACGAAATTCAGGCTGTCGTACGGCTGATCGATCGCCAGCCCCGCGGGCACTCCGGCGCCGGCAAACATCAGCACCGAATGCGTTGAAATCCGGAAGAACGAACCGTGGTTGCCACCCGGATTGAAGCTCCGCACGTTGAAGTTCCAGCCGTAGTTCGCCAGCAGAAGGATGTCCGGCTCCACGGAAGCGCGCAGGCGCGCCGAGAAGCGTTCGAGCAGCGGCCAGTCCGCTTCCGGCGCGATTCGGAATTCCGCCGGCACGCCTTCGGGTTGCCATGGCCGAAAGTATTCGGCAAGCCCGATGATGCCGTTCGAATACCGCGTCCGGTGCACCGCGTTCAGCCATTCCCGCTCCGTGTGCCACGCGCTCAGCCACGCCGCGCGGTCTCCCTCAATGGCCAGCTTCGGGTCTTCGAACATCTTCAGCGGCAG
>DAIDJK010000068.1 GCA_027450225.1 Bryobacterales bacterium
GCGCTGGCGAAGCTCTCGGCAAAACGCGCGTCATCGAGGTAGTTCAACTCTTTCAGCCGTGAAATCGTCGTTTCCACGTCCTCCTGCCGCTCGGCTTTCCGCCGCAGCTTTATCGCAAGCTGAGCGCTGGAGGAGGCGCGAGCGGCCAGGGTCTTCACGGCGTAGTCGAACAGTTCCTGTGACCCGAGTTTTTGTATTTTTCGTGGCTCACGCACGCTGTACAGAAGTTTACCGGACCCTCGTGTGGCATGCCAGATGCAAGTAGCGCAACGCAGTATACTGTGAGTGACTTTGGGCTCGGCGGCGCAAAAGAGCCTGTCACAACTTGAGGAGAAAGAAATGGATAGAGACGGACTCGCGAACTTTTTCCTGGGGCTTGGCATCGGCGTTGGCATCGGGATGCTGTTTGCACCGAAGTCGGGCGAGGAGACGCGTGATCTCCTGCTGAACAAAGCCGATGAAGGCAAGGAATATCTGAAACGGCAAACTTCGACGCTGCGCGATTCGGCGAACGATCTTCTCGACAAAGGCCGGGATGTGGTGAGCCGGCAGCGTGACAATCTCAACGACGCGATCGAGGCCGGCAAACAGGCCTATCGCGAGAAAGTTGAGCCGAATATTCCGCAGCAACCGGCCTGAGTGAGGGCGGCCAGGAGACTTCAGGACCGGATACTTCAGGAAGGGATCGGCAAGAAACAGACGCAATGTCGGAAGACGCTTTTCGGTGGGTGGTCACCGCCGCGGTGATCATCTCTGCTATCAGCTTCATCATTATGGGTGGGGTTGCGATCGCGCTTTATGGCGTGGTCTCGAAGCTCCGCGTCAGGGTGGACGCGGTTCTCGGCCGCGCGGAGCCCATCCTCGATACCGTGAAGAAACTGAGCGAAGAAAACGCGCCGAAGTTCTCCGGCATTGCGTCCAGCGCGCAGCAGGTTGCTGCAAATGCGGTCGATATCTCGAACATCGCCAAAGACCAGGCGCACCGGTGGGCGGAAGTGGGGCGGGATCTGGCCGACCGCAGCAAGGTCCAGATCGCGCGTGTGGATACCGCCGTCGATGAAACCGTTCACCAGGTTCAGCATGCCGGCGAGAATGTGAAAGAAGCCGTCATGAAGCCGGTCCGCGAGGCGAACGGCATCCTTTCCGGGATCAAGGCCGGCGTTTCCGCCTACGTTCAGGGTCGCAAGCCGAGTGTGGATCATGTGACCCAGGATGAAGAGATGTTTATCTGATGTCGAAACTCGCGCTGGTCTACGGGGTGCGGTTGGTGCCCGCGGATGAGTTGGAGGGTTTTGAAGAAGCGAGCATCCGCCTGAAGAGTGGACGCTCGGCTTCCGTGACCATGCACCTGATCGAAGGATCGAGCGAAGAAGAGATCAAGCGCCAGCTTTATCAATCGCTCGACGCTTTCTTCGACTTCTATCCGGAGATCTGACCCATCCGGATGGTGGACATCCACAGCCACATCCTCTACGGAATCGATGACGGAGCGAAGACGATCGAGGATTCGCTCGCCATGCTCGAGATTGCCCGCCAATCCGGGACCACCGACATTGTCGCCACCCCGCACGCCAATCTTCACTTCGCATTCGATATCCACAAGGTCGAAGCGCTGGTGCAGGAACTCCGGGCGCATGTGGGCCAGACGATTGGCATACATCGCGGCTGCGATTTCCATCTCCACTACGACAACATCCTCAGCTGCATGCAGGATCATCGGCCGTACACCATCGACGGCAACGGATACCTGATGGTGGAATTCGCGGAAACATCGATTCCGGACTCGATCGGCGGCGTGCTTCTCGAAATGGCGGGGCGGGGAATTACTCCGGTCATCACTCACCCGGAGCGAAACGCGCACCTGATGGGACGCGCCGATCAATTGATGGAATGGGTGCGCGGCGGGGCCCTGATTCAGGTGACGGCGGGTTCGTTTACCGGATTATTCGGAGATCGGGCGAGAGAGAACTGCCGCAAACTGATAGAGCGCAAACTGGTG
This sequence comes from Bryobacterales bacterium, assembly GCA_027450225.1. Taxonomy (GTDB): domain Bacteria; phylum Acidobacteriota; class Terriglobia; order Bryobacterales; family Bryobacteraceae; genus BOG-234. Next base: position 2,000 of record DAIDJK010000068.1, read on the forward strand.
CATTTCATCGCCAGCGACGCCCACGACCGCCAACACCGGCCTCCCGATATGTGTCCGGCGTACGAAACGATTGCCGCTGAGTACGGCACGGCAGTAGCGACGCTGCTGTTTGAAACGAACCCGCGCAAGGCGATTACGGGGGAGACGATCGAGATCGAAGATCCGGCTCCGGCTGCGCCGAGAAAAGCCTGGTATCAGCTCTGGTAAGATGCGCCGCCTGGTCAGGCGGCCTTTTGCACCTTGCCGCTTCGGATACACGATGTGCAGGCGCGCAGGCGCTTATGGGCGCCGTTGACGATCGCACGGACGGTCTGCAGGTTCACTTCCCAGCGCCGGTTGGTGACGTTGTGCGCGTGACTGATCTTGTGACCAAACTGCGGACCCTTGCCGCAAACTTCGCAAACTCTTGCCATTGGAACGGAAACTCCCGGAGGATTGAGGCCCACGCATGTTGACCATACGGGGCGCAATTCCTGATTCTAGCAGACCCATCAGGCAGGAGACAACGGAGAGGCGAGATGCGAGTCCCACCGGACCCAATCGGGAAGCCGGCATGGCATAGAATCCTTCCATGAACACGACGCGCTGCAGATTCGGTCTCGCTCTGCTTGGGTCCATCCTCTGCGCTCAGACCGCTGAGAAACCGAAGATCCCGGTAAATTATGACGAAGCGGCTGTCGGCTCGTACACTTTGCCGGACCCGTTGGTGTTCCCGAACGGTAAAAAAGTCCGCAATGCGAAGGAGTGGTATTCAAAGCGCCGCCCGCAGATTCTCGCCTTGTTCGAGGACAATATGCACGGCCACAGTCCCGCGCGGCCGGCCGGCATGACGTTCAATGTGTTCGAAAAAAATGGCAGCGCTTTTGCCGGGCGGGCCATTCGCCGTCAGATCACGATCAACTTCACGGGCGCCAGTGACGGTCCGAAGGCGGATCTGCTCCTCTACCTGCCTCGCGATGCGAAAGGTCCCGTGCCGGTTCTGCTCAATCTGAGCTTCTCGCCCAATTCGAGCACGGTGGACGACCCGGGCGTGAAACCGGGCGAAGCCTGGAACCGCGAGCACAAGCGCGTTCCCGCATCGCAGGCGATGAAGATCGGTCATGTGACGAAAGTTCCTGAATTCCTCGCAGCCGGCTTCGGCTTCGCCACGATCTATTACGGCGATATTGAACCAGATTTCGCGGGTGGCGACCGGTACGGCATCCGAGGCGCCCTGAAATCCGACTGGGGCGCGATTGGCGCGTGGGCATGGGGCCTGAGCCGGGCAGTGGATTATCTCGAGACCGATTCCGGCGTGGACGCGAAGCGTATCGCCATCGTCGGCATCTCACGCCTGGGCAAGACCGTGCTCTGGGCAGGCGCGCAGGATACGCGCATCGCGCTCGTGATAGCGAGTTGTTCAGGCGAAGGCGGGGCTGCGCTCAGCCGCCGCAATTACGGCGAGACCGTGAAGAACCTGAACGTCAACTTTCCTTATCAGTTCGCGGAGGCTTATCAGAAATACGGCGACCATGTGGATGAACTCCCCGTGGATTCAAACATGTTGCTGTCTCTGATTGCGCCTCGCCCACTGCTGCTGCAGACCGGTGATCAGGACAAGTGGTCCGATCCGAAGGGAGAGTTTCTGGCGGAAGTGGATGCGGGCCGCGTCTGGAAACTGCTCGGCAGGGATGACCTCGGGACGACTGAAATGCCCGCGCCTGGCGTGCCTGTCCTTCATACGCTCGGATATGAGATGCATGCAGGCGGCCACGGAACCGTGCCATCGGACTGGGACGTGTTCCTCCGGTTCCTTGAGATAAACCTGAAGCCTCGCTCCGCTGAGAATGCCGGAGGGTAACATCTTGCAGATAGTGGTTTGGCGCGGCGGCTTTCTGAAATTCGATCAGCTTTCCAGCTCAAAACAGCAAAACCCCGGCCATCCTGCCGGGGTTTTGCTGTCTTTGATGAGTGTCGCGATCCGGCCTAGAACATGTTCCAGAGGAACTGGTTATAAACCTCGTGGTGGAACTGAACTTCTTCGGGCTTCACGATGGTGCCCAACAACCGCGGGCAGCGGTCGGCTGAAGCCTGCTTCAGATCCGCGTACCGTTCCTTCACGTCGGCGCCGAGCAGTTTGGTCGTCCAGTCTGCGCTCCGGAAATTCTCGAGGGCGGTATAGATGTTGTCCGGCAGATAACGCTTTGCGCTGCGCAGGTTGTCCACCGTCTTGTCGATCGTGCCTACGAGGCCGGTCTTGAACACGGAGAGCAGCACCATGTAAGGATTGGCGTCCGGGCCAACCGAACGAACCTCGACGCGCGAGCTGCGTTCGTTGCCGAGCGGGATGCGCACCATCGAACCGCGATCGACCGCCGAAGCGATGATCTGGTTCGGCGCCTCGAAATGCGGATCGAGACGGCGGTAGGCGTTCACGCTCGCGTTAAGCATCAGGCAGATATCGTTGCCGTGCGTCAGGATGCGATCGACGAAATCCCATCCGAACTGGCTCAGCTTTTCCGGACCGCCCGGGTCCCAGAACTGGTTTTTACCATTCTTCGAGACCGAGATGTTGGTGTGCATGCCGCTGCCGTTCACGCCGACGACCGGCTTCGGCAGGAAGCTGGCGGTGAGGCCCATATTGGTGGCCACCTGGCGGCACAGGAATTTGTAGAGCTGGATCTGGTCCGCGGCGGAAACCACGTCCGAGTAGCTGTAGTTGATTTCGAATTGCGAAGGCGCAACTTCCGGATGGTCTTTTTCGTTCTGGAAGCCCATCGAGCGCTGCACTTCAGCCGCGCGGTCGATGAAGGTGCGCAGCGTGTCGCCCGGCAGCGAATGGTAGTAACCGCCGGTGTTGACGTATTCGAAGCTCTTCGTCAGATAGTAATTGCGCTCGGCGTCCACGCCCTTGAACAGGAAGCCTTCGATCTCATTGGCCGCGTTCAGGGTGAAGCCGTTTTTCTCGTACTGCTGATTCGCGTACTGCTTCAGCATGCCGCGAATATCGGCCGTGTACGGCGTGCCGTCCTTGTCGATAACCTCGCCGAACACCAGGACCTTGCCGGCCCCGAAAAAGTCCGCGGGCGCCCAGTAGAACGCGTTCCAGTCCATGTGCAGGCGGAGGTCGCTTTCCCGCTGAGCCGTGAAGCCGCGAATCGAAGAGCCGTCGAACGTCAGGTTGTCATAGCTCTTGACAAGGAACTTCTTGTCGTAATCGAGCATGTGCAGCCGGCCTTCGAGGTCGCTGAAAAGGACCGTCACGGCTTTGATGCTCTTCGTATCCGTAAGATACTTGACCCGCTCTTCCTGAAGTTTGCCGGGATCCACGCGCTTCCCGCGCTGTTCCTTGGCTTTCAGGTTGAGCTCTTCCAGTTCAGCGTACGGCAGAGTAAGAAAATCCTGTAATGGTGTCGACATGGGTCTCCGGAACTGAGTTGAAAATGGACCGGATCGTGTCCCGGCGGCCTTTCGCCCGCGCGAACGGAGTTCGGCGCGCGAAGCCGCTGAAACGATCCTGCCAGCAAAAATTGATTATCCGGTAAAGCGAAGCTTCCGGGCAACGATTGGCAATCGTTTCTTTTTATACGCCGGATTGCCGTTCCTGATCAGAAGCTTTATTCAGGCCGCTGCACGTTCGCGGCGCCCACCAGATCGGCCGCGGTGGTCTGTGGAGCGATATTCGCCTCAGGCGTCCAGCGCACCACGGGCCTGCGCGCGGCCGTCACCTCGTCCACACGGCTCACGCGCGTCCGATGAGGCGCTTTCAGCACCGTCTGCGGCTCGTTTTCCACTTCGTGCGCGATCGCGATCATGGCGTCAATGAAGCCATCGAGTTCGAGCTTCGATTCGGTTTCCGTCGGCTCGATCATCAGCGCGCCGTGCACGATCAGCGGGAAGCTCACCGTGTACGGATGGTAGCCGTAGTCGATCAGCCGTTTCGCGATTTCGCCCGTACGCACGCCCTTCGCCGCCTGCCGGGCGTCGCTGAACACGACCTCGTGCATATTCGGGCGGTCATAAGGCAGATCGAAATAAGGGCGCAGCCTGTGACGAATGTAGTTTGCGTTCAGCACCGCATCCACCGTGGCGTTGCGCAGGTCCGGTCCGCCATGCGCGAGGATGTAGGCCAGCGCGCGAACCAGAACCCCAAAGTTGCCGTAGAACGCCCGCACCCTCCCGATGGACTCCGGGAAATCCGAACTCCATTCGAGCTTGTCCCCCGCCCGCCGCAGCCGCGGAATCGGCAGGTACGGCGCGAGATGGCTGCGCACGGCGACCGGACCGCCCCCCGGACCGCCCCCGCCATGCGGCGTCGAGAAGGTCTTGTGCAGGTTGATGTGCATCACATCGACACCAAAATCTCCCGGCCGCGCGATGCCCACAAGAGCGTTCATGTTCGCCCCGTCCATGTAGACCATCGCGCCCTTCGCGTGAAGAATGTCTGCGGCCTTTGCGATGTTTTCCTCAAACACGCCGAGCGTATTCGGGTTCGTCACCATCAGCGCCGCCGTATCCTCGTTCACGGCGTGCGCCAGTTCCTCGAGATCGATCATCCCCTGATCGTTCGACTTCAGATTGCGCACTTCATAGCCCGCGATGCCGGCCGTGGCGGGATTCGTTCCATGCGCCGAGTCGGGCACCAGGATGTGCTTTCGGGGATTGCCGCGCGCCTGATGAAACGCCCGGACCAGCAGAATGCCGGTCAGTTCGCCATGCGCGCCGGCCGCCGGCTGCAGCGTGATCGCGTCCAGCCCGCTGATTTCGCACAGCGCGTCTTCAAGCCTCGCGATCACTTCCATCGCGCCCTGCGACAGCTCCTGCGGCTGATACGGATGTGCCCACGCAAGGCCGTCGTAGCGCGCCACGGCCTCGTTGATGCGCGGGTTGTACTTCATCGTGCACGAACCCAGCGGATAAAGGCCCAGATCGATCGCATAATTCCACGTGGAAAGCCTCGTGAAATGGCGAATCACCTCGACTTCGCTCACCTCCGGGAAGCCTTCGATCCCGCCGCGCACGCGCTCCTCGCCCAGCGCGCGCGCCGGATCGATTTCCGGCACATCCAGCTCCGGAAGCTGATATCCGTTCTTTCCCGGCGAACTGCGTTCAAAGATCAGTTCTTCATTGCGTGTAAGGTGTTGCCGCGCGTTCTGCGTCATGCCTCGAAGACCTCTGCGAGCGTGTCCATATCGGCCCGCTTCGTCATTTCCGTCGCGCACACCAGGGCCGCATTGCCGAGTTCCGGATACCATTCGCGCAGCGGAAGGCCGCCGATGATCTTTCGCTCGAGCAGCTTGCGGTTTACATCGGCCACCGGCGCCCCGTTGCCCTGGGCGACAAATTCATTGAAGTACGGTCCACTGAATCGCCGCTCGAGCTTCGCCCCGAGATAATGCGCCTTCGAAAGATTCTGGATCGCGAGTTCCCGCAACCCCTGTTTGCCGTAGAGTTCCATGAACACTGTCGCCATCAGCGCCACCAGCGCCTGGTTCGTGCAGATGTTCGACGTCGCCTTCTCCCGGCGGATGTGCTGCTCGCGCGTGGCCAGCGTCAGGCAGAAAGCGCGATGCCCGTTCACGTCCGTGGTTTCGCCCACCAGCCGCCCCGGCAGCTGGCGCATATACTTCTCGCGGGTCGCCAGAATCCCGGCGAACGGGCCGCCGTAGCTCGGGGGAATCGCGAAAGACTGCAATTCGCCGGCAACGATATCGGCATCGCGCGGCGGCTCGAGAATACCCAGCGAAACCGCTTCGGCGAACGTGTAAACCGTCAGCGCGCCTTTTGCTCTGGCGAGGTCTGCGACGGCCCCGGTATCTTCCACGACGCCGAAAAAATTCGGCGATTGCAGAATTACGCAGGCGGTCTGGTCATCGAGTTTCCGCTCGAGATCGGCGAGTTCGATCTGGCCCGATTCAGCGTCATAGCCGAATTCTTCCACCGGCAGACTCTGATCCCGCGCATAAGTCCTCAGAACCTCACGGTATTCCGGGTGCATGGACCGCGCTACCAGAATCCGATGCTTCCGGGTGATCCGCACCGCCATCATCGCTGCTTCGGGAACTGCAGTCGAACCGTCGTACATCGACGCGTTCGCCACGTCCATGCCGGTCAGCTGGCAGATCATCGTCTGAAATTCGAAGATCGCCTGCAGCGTGCCCTGCGAAATCTCCGATTGATACGGAGTATAGGAGGTCAGAAACTCACCGCGCGATACGATCGTGTCCACCACAACCGGCCGGTAATGGTTGTAAACGCCAGCTCCCAGAAAGCTCGCATAACCGTTCGCATTCTTCTGCGCCAGCATTTTGAAATAGTCGGCGATCTCGTATTCCGAAATCCCGGGCGCAAGCGCCAGCGGGCGATTCAGCCGCAGATCCGGCGGCACCTGCTCGAATAACTCATCGGCGGAAGCAAGCCCGCACGCTCCGAGCATCTCGCGGCGTTCAGCATCCGACTTTGGAAGGTAGCGCAATTTCCCAGGTTTCCTATCTGATCAGGATTCTGTTCCTATGTACATTTGATAATCGGCCGCCGACAAAAGATGGCTGAAATCTGCGTTTCCGTCCAGCTTCAGTTTGATCAGCCACGCTGATTTGTGCGGATCCTCGTTCAATTTTTCAGGAGCAGTCGCCAGACCCTCGTTCATCTCCAGCACTTCGCCCGAAATCGGCGCGTAAATATCGGAGACCGCTTTCACCGATTCCACCGATCCGAAACTCTTCCCTTTTTCCACCTTTGTTCCGGGCTTCGGCAGATCGACGTACACGATGTCGCCCAGTTCCTGTTGTGCATGGTCCGTGATTCCGACCGTGGCGGTGCTGCCCGCCACATGAACCCACTCGTGCTGCTTCGTATACCGGTAATCTTCGGGATAATTCATTTCGTCCTCTTGTAGAACGGAGTCGGCACGGTTTCTGCCTCGACCGGCTGGTTGCGGATGATCACCTGTATCTTCTCTCCCGGCTTTGCGTGTTCCACGGGGAGCATGGCGATACCGATATTGCGATTGAGCGTGGGCGAAGGCGATCCGCTCGTCACCCATCCGGCGGGCACGCCGTCGACAGCGGCTTCGTAGCCATCCCGCGCGATGCCGCGGCCGCGCATCTCGAATCCGACGAGCTTGCGCGTGACGCCGCGTTCCAGTTGTCTCGCCAGCGCCGCGCGACCGGTGAAATCGCCTTTGTCCATCTTCACGATCCAGCCGAGATCGGCTTCGAACGGCGAGATGGAGGCCCCGATCTCATGGCCATAGAGCGCCATCTTCGCCTCGAGCCGCAGCGTATTCCTCGCCCCGAGGCCGCATGGCTTGATTCCCATCGGTCGGCCAGCGTCGAGAATCGCGTTCCACACTCGAACCGCGTGCTCGGGCGCGATGTAGACTTCAATTCCGTCCTCGCCCGTATATCCCGTACGCGCCATGCGCGCCTGGGCCCCGGCGAACTCGCCGTCGGCAAACCAGTAGTAGCGAATCGCAGCCAGATCGGTCTTCGTGAGCTTCTGTGCGGTCTCAAGAGCCTTTGGCCCCTGAATGGCGATTTGCGCGTAACGCGGGCTGGCGAATTCCACTTCGCAATCCAGCCGGTTCTGCGCGCGAATATGCTCGAAATCCTTCTCCTGATTGGACGCGTTCACGCACAGAAAGAAATGCTGCCCGGAAACGCGATGCACCAGAATGTCATCCACAAAGCCGCCGTGCTCATACAGCAGCCCGGAATAATGCGCCTGCCCATCCTTCAGTTTCGCGACGGCATTCGTCGTCACAGCGTCCGTGAACCGCATCGCCTCCGGACCGCGGATCTCGATTTCGCCCATGTGGCTCACATCGAACACGCCCACCGCGTTCCGTACCGTGTTGTGCTCATCCACGATGCCCGAGTACTGTACCGGCATGTCCCACCCGCCAAAATCGACCATGCGGGCGCCCAGCGCGCGATGCGCCGCGTGAAGCGGCGTCCGCTTCAGTTCCGGTGGCGTGTTTTCCTGGAGAGGGGAAACTTCGGTTTCCATTCAGGGCGTGGCAGTTATGGAGGAGACCTGGAGTTGCTTGCCGTTCAACGTCCCGGTGACGATCACGTTTCTGCCCGCGAACTTTTCCGGCGTGGTCTGGTCGCTCAGAATCCAGGTATTCCTGCCGGATTTCAGCACGTACTTCGAATGCATGGACTTGACGCATTCCACCGTGCATTTCGCCGCGTCCGTGCCGCCCATCATCTTGTGATCGCCGGCGCACATATCGTCTGTTATGACGCCTTTATACTGGTTCGCCGGCCCGGCCCCCGCACAAGCGAAAGCCGCTGAAAGCAGCAGCGCGCACTTTTTCATAAAAGGCCATTGTAGCGCCCAATCCACTTGAAGCCTGAGGTTTCACTTTCGCGCCAGAGCAGTGGCGCCGGTCTGTCTGGCGCCCCGCTTGCCCTTATTGAGGGGGTGGATATGTTCCGCGATCGGAGAGATGCAGGCGCGCGGCTTGCGCGCGAGCTGGAAAATCATGGAGCGCGGTCCGCGGACGTGGTACTGGCGCTTCCGCGCGGCGGCGTTCCTGTGGGTTTCGAGGTCTCCCGGAAACTGGCCGTTCCGCTCGATATTTTCCTTGTTCGCAAGCTTGGAGTGCCGGGACACGAGGAACTCGCCATGGGCGCCGTCGCATCGGGCGGCGGGCTTTTTCTGAACCAGGACGTGGTGGCTGCCTATCGTGTTCCTGCTACTGTTGTAGAAGCCGTCGAGGCGCGCGAACTGAGGCGCATCGAGCAATTCGAAGCGTCGTATCGCGCAGCGCGGCAGCCTGCGGACGTGTTCGGCCGTGAAGTCATCGTGGTGGACGACGGTCTTGCCACCGGGGCAACCATGCAGGCCGCCGTTCGCGCTCTTCGTCACCTCGGCGCGCGCCGCATCACTGTCGCTGTTCCCGTGGGAGCGCGAGAAACCTGCGAAGCCCTGCGTCAGGTTGCCGATGACGTCGTCTGCCTGTTTGCGCCCGAGGAGTTCCGCGCCGTGGGGCTCTGGTACGAAGATTTTGGGGAGGTTTCAGACGAGGAGGTTCGCTCGCTTCTCACCAGTTCCCGCGCTTCGGCTTCCGGACACGCCGGGCAGGAAGTGGTGATTCCCGCCGAAACCGTCTCACTTTGCGGCTCGCTCGTTGTGCCGCCCGAAGCCAAAGGGCTTGTCATCTTCGCCCACGGCAGCGGAAGCAGCCGTTTGAGCCCGCGCAATCAGTATGTCGCCACAGCTCTCCAGCAGTCAGGGATGGGCACTCTGCTCATGGACCTTCTGACCCTCGAAGAAGAGGGGGCCGAAGCGTGCACGCGCCATCTTCGCTTCGATATCGATCTGCTCGCCTCGCGCCTGGCCGCGGCCAGCCGGTGGGCTTCCGCCAATCGCAACCTGCGCGATCTGGCTCAGGGCTACTTCGGCGCGAGCACCGGCGCCGCCGCCGCGCTCGTCGCCGCCGCCCGCCAACCGGACCCGATCGCC